>CAYYNI010000048.1:0-12843 GCA_964472765.1 uncultured Thermotogaceae bacterium
GTCAGAATCACGGAAATTATTAATCCAAGGGAAAGAATCGGAAGCTTGAGATGAAAAAGAACTGGATTTGCTGTTTTTTCTTGCTGCTTGCATTTGGGGGATTTGTTTTTGCAGCATTTGATGACGAAAGTTTTCAAGCCTGGAGTGAATCTATCCGAAAATTTTCAGGGATGCAGAATATTCAGGGTAAATTGACTATTCAGGCCAACCTTTTGGAAGATAAACAACCTTATGAATTGTTTTACGCCATGGATTTTTACAGCAGAGATTTACGGGATTTTCGAATTGACTTTGATTCACCAAGAATGCTTGAGGGTTTAACCATTCTTTATCAATACAGAGAACGGCTGTTATATGTATTGAATATCGAAGAAAAGGAATACGCAACCCAGAATTTTGAGGCTGGTCAGGAAACCCAGTTTAATCCTACCGATTTACTCATGGCTTTTTTGGATTTTTTGATCAACATCGACTCCATTGAACTGCTGGAAGTCTATCCTGAAAAAACAGAAGACAATACTTATTTCTTTAAAATAATCCTTTCCCCCCCTGAAATCATTATGCTCTTTCAAAAAGAATACCCTTCTATCAATGTCTATTTAAATAGGGATAATCAGATCGAAAAGATCATCCTGATAAACGAGCAGACACAGGAAAAGTTGGCGATAGAAATGTTAAATATCAAGATCAACGCCGACAATAAAATGTTGGATGAATACTTTAAAATTCCCATAGAAGAATATGACTTTATCAAATATTTGGGGGTAACCGATTAAATCAAAAAAACAGGTAGGCAATCCCGACAGGCTTTTTCGGCCGGGAAAAAATGAATCATGATTTTTGGTATAATCGGAGAGTTGATAGCAAGCCCAATCGTAACAGGAAGTTTGAGATAATGGGCAGTGTTGTTTCCCTAATGAGGTGATACGCTTGAAATTAAGATATCTGTTGGTTTTTTTTGCCATTATTTTTGCCATCGCTGTTTTTGCGCATACGCAACGTTATGCCATACAAATTGGCGATGTTCTTGAGGTGTTTAATTACGGTTATCCGGATCTGACACAGAATACCCATGTAGGTCCCGATGGTATGGTTGAATTAAGATTGATCGGGGCAATAGAATCTGTTAATCTGACCCCCGAAGCATTGGCTGAGAAAATCGAAGCAGCTTATAAAAGATATGCCCAAGAGTCAAAGGTTACGGTTATTGTCAAAGAAAGAAAACCTCAATGGGTTTATGCTATGGGGGAGTTAAGAGAACCGCAAACCATCAACCTGTTAATGGAAAAGGAAATGACCCTTTTACAACTGCTGAGTTTATGTTCTGGCCCCACCCCTGATGCTGATTTATCCGGTGTTATTCTCATGCGAAACGGTGAGTCAAAGATATTGGATATATCAACGGTTTTTAACAACCAAGGGATTGAGAATAATATTTCTTTGCAACCATCCGACATGATCATCATTCCTAAACTATATGAAAAAAGAGTGTATTTATTTGGAAACACAGAGCATACCGGTCCCATTTATTTTGAGGACAAGGAACCCATGACACTCAATTATTTTCTTTCCAAGATGTCATTTAACGCCGATACCATGGACTCGAATATCGAAATACACCGCAGTGGGCAGCAATTAACCTTTGATGCCTTGTATATCTTAAACCATCAAGAACAGATTGAACTGCAAACAAACGATATTATCATTGTGGAGAAATCCAAAACCCGATTTTGTTATGTAACAGGCAAAGAAGAAAGCGGTAGGATCGAATTTGAAAAAGAGGAACCGATGACACTGAGGACATTAATGGGAAAACTCGGAGTCGACATGGGTTATTTAACGGATTTGAAGATTATGCATGCGGATGGTACGATGGATGTGTTTGACAGCAAAAGACTGGAAACGTTTGATTTTGAATTGCAGAATGGCGATATTGTTCAGTTTCCCATATCCAAAAGACTGTACGTCATTGGGAATGTACCTGAAAAAGGCGAAGTGATCTTTTCAGACCACGAGGTATTGACCCTTCGGACCCTTTTGATAAAAATCGGTTATCAAATGGAGCAATCGGTTGAAATAGAGATCTTAACACCAGAAGGGAAATCAGAGGTGATTTCCACCGAAAACATCCTAAAAAGAGATGTGTATCTTCAAGCGGGATCCGTCTGTAAATTCCCGGACCAACGTTATGTGACAGTTGTGGGTGATTTGATCAATGAGGTTAACGATGACATTGAAGAAAAAACACCACAGTCCGATCGGTTTCTGTTCAGATACGATGAACCGATGACGTTAAAGACAGTTATACAGCGATTAAATGCCATTCCTGTAGAAACTGGAATTTCAGTAACCATTTTAAGAGGCTTAGAGCAATATCAATACGATACAAAAGAGGTTTTTTACTCAGATGAGCAAATCGAGCTCGAAAATGCGGATATTCTCGTTTTTGAAAAGGACAGAGACCGGTATATCTTACTGTTTCGTGAGGAAAACAAACTGTCCAAAATCTATTTTAATGCCAACGAGCAGATGGATCTTTTTAACCTGTTCCTGAAATTGGGTACCATTTCTGAGATATGGAATGATGAAGTCAGGGTCATTCTTCCCAACGGGGATGTAAAGATAACCGATATCGATGCGGTCATTTCAAGAGAGACGAACATGATCTTGGAACCAAAGAGTATGGTCATGCTTCCTGAAACCTACAGAAGTGTTTATTGTTTTGGAAATGCCGAAATCCAAGGAGAGATTCTGTTCGAAAGAACAGAGCCCTTTACTTTAAGACAATTAATCGTGAAAGCCAACGCAAATATGACACAAGAAACTCAAGAGATTATCATCAAATCAAGCGAGGGTATAACCCGCTATGAACCGCAAGCGTTGATGGATATTGCGATGGATTTTCCCTTGGAACCGGATGCCATCGTTTTGTTTAAACCGTTTATTCCAAAAAGGGTCAGTGTTTTTGGCGAAGTGAAAGATCCTGGCGTTAAAGTATTTGAGCAGAATGAGCCTTTAAACCTCATGATGCTGTTAACAAAAGCACAAGGATTCCAAGAGAATGCGGACAGGAATATAACGATCATCAAGTCATCCGGAGAGAAACAAGTGATCAATTACAATCAATTATTGAACCCTTCTGATGTCAAGTTGTCGGATGGGGCTTATGTTATAGTCGATGAGAATCTGGAACAATATGTGCTGTTGTTGGGGGATGTAAAAAATCCCGGAGTGAATTATATGAAGCAAGATGAAATAAGTTTGTTGCAGCTTCTAAGTCAAGCCGGAGGAGTTCTGGATTGGGATCGAAATACGGTTATTGAGGTAACCCGGAGAGATGGGCAAAAGGAAATCATAAACACAGACAAACAACCGGTGGATCTAAGTCAAATAACCGTTAAAGTGGGGGATATCGTCTACGTTGTTCCTAGCGATCGTTTGAAGGTATATGTGTTTGGGGAAGTTAACATTCCGAAAATATTGCCGTATTCCGAAGGATTGACACTTTTTGAAGCTATTTTACAATGCGGAGGTCCAAAAGACAGTGCGTATTTGACTAAAATATTGTATTATAAAGGCGGAATAGACAACTATCCTCAGGTGGTGGATCTTTCTCATATAAAATGGTCTAAACCCACAACTCCCATTTATTTAGAACCTTCAGATGTGATATACGTCCCCAAAAGTGCCTTGGTGGATATCCTCAGAGTAACGGGGTTTGTTGGAAGTATGATCACATTTTCTTCGGATGCCTTGGATATTTACAACACCATGACTCAAAGTAATGTCAAATTGCCGACGGACAATGATTAGGGATTTACCCTTAATCGTTCAAGAGGAAGAAGATTGGTGATGATGAAGTTTACAGGTAATCTGGAATTAGCTGAAATACACGGGGTTAAAACCCATCGAATCGATATGCATTCGCATGTTTTACCGGCATTTGACGATGGCGCCAAAGACTTGAAAGAATCACTGAGTATCATGAAACACATGAAAGAAAAAGGGTTGGAAGTGTTGTTTTGGACGCCGCATTTGAATTTAAGTTCTTTTCCCCAGATCAATGATGAGAGCATTGAAAAGCATTATCATCAACACGTTGAATTAATTCGCAAAGAAACGGGGATAGAGATCTTAAAAGGTTCCGAATTGTATTGCAGCCCGCCTTTGCCTGAGAAGATCGTGCCTTTGGGAAAGAGTGACTTTGTTTTAATCGAGTTTCCCTTGGATTGTTATCCCAGGTATTTGTTTGATATGATTTACTCCTTACAATTGAACGGGTATCGGATTGTTTTAGCTCATGTGGAGCGCTATCAATGGTTGTTTCCCACAAAAAAGAAATGGCTGAAAAACGATATTGATTATTCCCTTGTTGAAGCACTCAAAGAAAAAGGGGTTTATTTTCAAGTGAATTATATGACCATTGAGAATATTGTCCATTACCCTTTTTTGTTTCCTGTTTTGAAAGAGAAAAAGGTAGAATTTATTGGCTCGGATAAGCATACAACAAATGATGGAAGAAGTGTGATAGACTTTGAGAAGATTGCTTCCATTGAACATT
The DNA here is from genome assembly GCA_964472765.1 of uncultured Thermotogaceae bacterium. Classification (GTDB taxonomy): domain Bacteria; phylum Thermotogota; class Thermotogae; order MWEM01; family MWEM01; genus JASUTC01. The sequence continues at coordinate 4,562 of CAYYNI010000048.1, forward strand.
AGGGGGATTGGCATTGGCTGAACATTATAACGACTATTCTGCGGATCAAGGGGAGATGGAGCTTTCTCTGGAAGATATCTTATTCATGTTGAAAAGGAGGTTCTGGTGGGGCTTTTTCACCGTGGTTATTGTTCTGATTCTAACTGCGGGCTATCTTTATTTTGCGATCCCTCAATATACTGCATCCGTGACGATTAAGGTCAACCCTTCATCTCAATCTTCATCTGTTTCCAGCCTTTTTTCTGAAGGCTTGGGTGGCATATCGGGTGGCAGCGATATTTCCACAGAAATAGAACTGATCAAGAGTAAAACAAACCTGGAAGAAGTCGTTCAGCGTCTGAACTTAGTGGATGTTTTGATCGATAAGGACAGTGAATTACGTCAAAAACTCACCCAAGAGCAACTTTCGCAAGTAGCTGTCAATACCTTGCTTAATGGGGATTATATTTCAGTGTCTCCTGTTAAAAATACACAGATCGTTGAGATCTCAGTTGAGATCTTTTCTCCGGAATTGGCTAAAAATATTGCATCTACCCTGGCAGATGTTTATAATCAGCAGCTACAGGAATATGCCAAGCGGGAATTAAAGGTCAGAAGGCAATTTCTGGAACAACAATTACCCATGGCAGAAAATGATTTAACAGAATCGATCCTGGACATTAGACAGTACAAGGAGAAAACAGGCATCTTCAATTTAAGCACACAGGCAGAATACCTGTTGGGAATGTTCTCCAAATACGATGCCCAAATCGATCAATACGCCATGAGTGTCAAGACAACTGAAAATTCAATCAAAACATTGAAAGAAAAAATAAAGGAAACCGATGCTGAACTGATTACCTCTGAAACGATTTCCATTAACCCGTTGGTCCAAGAACTCCGTAGCAAATTAACCAACGCCAAGATTGACCTGGCTTCTTTGGAAGAGATGTATCCTTCCACGGATCCCAGAATCATCCAGAAAAAGAAAGTCATCCAGGAAACGGAAAAAGAACTCTCTGAAGAAGTTACACAAATCGTTTCCAGCCGTCAAAAGACGGATAATCCCCTTTACAGTGAATTATTGGCTGATATTACCAAAAACGAAATCGCCCTTTTGCTAGCTCAAGCCAATTTAGAAGCCGTGAAAGAAGCCCGAACAACTTATGAAAAAAGACTTTGGGAGCTGCCAAAAATTGAACAAGAACTGGTTCAGCTGGAAAGAGAAAAAGCTCTAAATGAGGAATTATTCATATTATTGGCAAAGAAGATGGAAGAGGCGAAGATTGCCGAAGCCTCAGTTGTGGGGAATTCATACATTGTAGATCAAGCGCAGATTCCATTGGGTGCATCTAGTCCGAATAAGAAGTTAACGTTGGCTATCGGGGCGGTTCTTGGGTTGTTTCTTGGTCTCTTGGTCGTTTTTATCGTGGAATATGCGGACAAGACAATCAGAAGTGAAGAAGAAATTGAACGACTGGTTCATCATAAAATTCCCATTGCAGGGAGAATTCCCAAATTCAAGGCTACAGAAGGCAAAGAAATGATCACCCACTTTGATCCCACTTCTCCGGAATCGGAATCCATCAAAATGGCCGCTAACAACATTCTTTACATGAAAGCCGAGAAAACTCAAATCATTGCGGTAACCAGCGCCGGACCTTCTGAAGGCAAAACCACCTTTGTGGGCAATATGGCTAATATCCTTTCTCAAAACGGTGAAAAGGTATTAGTTTTGGATATGGACATGAGAAAGCCAAGGATAGAAAAATTCTTCAATATTCCCACCAACAAAAAGGGTATCGTGAATCATTATACCCAGCAAACCGCTCTTGAAGAACTGATCATCAACGTTCATGACAACGTGAATGTTCTTCCCGTTGGCCCGATTCCACCCAATCCTACAGCGTTGTTGGCTTCGAAAAAGACCGTGGAGATATTAGACCATCTAAGAAACCAATATGACCGGATACTCATCGATACTCCCCCCATCATGGCAGCGGCTGATGTTAATCTGTTTGCGGCAAAGATTGATGGTGTCGTGATGATTACTCGGCTGAATCAAACCCTTCGCCCGGCTTTCAAAATCGCAGTGAGTAATCTGATCAATTCAAAGGCCACCCTGTTGGGTTTTGTAGTCAACGGTATTTCCAATAAAAACTCCAATTTCTATTATTATTACAATAAAGAGGGGAAAAGAAAGAAAAGATAAAATAAGAAGGTGAAAGATGATGATAGAGATCAAACGTGTTGACACAGCATCATTGAGAAGACAATTCATAGAACTTCCCAACAAATTGTACAAAGATACCCCTTTTTGGGTTCCTATGTTTAGTTCAGAAGCTAAGAAACTGGCAAAAGGGGAAGGTTCATTAGTCTTTGATAACGGTCCTCATGAGCTGTATATTGCTTTAAAAGGCCGACAGGTTGTCGGTCGGGTTGCAGTGGGTATTGAAGAAGTTCTGAACAAACGAAAGGATTACAAGCATGCTTATTTCACACTGTTTGAATCGATTAACGATAAACAAGTTGCGCAAGCGCTTTTAGATACCTGTTTGAAATGGGCAAAAGAAAAGGGGATGGTTTATCTTAAGGGACCGGTTTCACCTACAAACGGAGACGATTATAGGGGACTTCTTGTAGAAGGGTATGACAAAACCCCTGCGGTATTAATGCCCTATCATCACCCGTATTACAGAGAATTCTTCGAGGATTATGATGAATATTTAAAATACTGGGCTTATAAACATGACTTAAACAGTCCCGTTCCGGAAAAAAGCAAACAGATGATGAAGAAGATAGCCATAACCTATGGGGACTACACGCCCAAACAAGTCGAAGCGATGAGTGTCGAAGCGCTTAGCGATGTTATTTGCCAGGTTGTTTTTGAAAAACGGGGTTATATTTCAGAATCAGTCAACTTAAAAACAAAAAAGAGCACGGAACAGGTTGTTGAAGATGTTTACACCATCATGAATGAGTCGTATCCGGATATTTGGGAAGAGGACCTGGTTGCCCCTACGAAAGACGAGGTTCGTGAAATGGTGAAAGAGCTGAAGATTGTCATCGACCCGGGGATGGCCATCATCGCCAAAAAAGAGGGTAAACCGATCGGAGTAATCCTTGCCGTACCCGATATAAACGAGGGGATAAAGAAGGCAAAAGGTAAGATTCTTCCAACGGGTTGGTATCACATATTAAAATCCAAAAAAGATACCAAGATAGCCAGAGGTGTCATCCTGTTTGTGGTTAAAGCTTATCAAAGACAAGGGATTCCGGGGTTTTTAATGCTAAAGTTAAGAAAGAATCTCAAACAACTGGGTTTTCAGCAAATGGAGCTTTCCAGTATCAGTGCAATGAACGACACTATGAACGGAGTTTACCAATGGCTGGATTTAAAGGTTGTGAAACATTATATTGTCTATGGAAAATCCGTCACCGGCGAAGCGCTTGGCTTGGAAGAAATTTACGGCAACGCTGCTGAAAAGGTTCGTTTGTTTCAGCAAAAGCATAAAAAAGAACAAGTAGCCGGTTGAAAGACAGATCAAGACTTTCTTGTTTTTACGCCCCTCCAACGCTCAGAACGCATTTTGGGAGGGGCGAAAAGAACACAGCGTATTCCTTTTCAAACAGCGAAAAAGTGTTTCATCGATCTGTTTAATCCCAGAACCCAAACCTTCGCAAACATGCTTTATCCTGATGCAAAAAAACAGAGGTTATCCATCAGAAGATTGCTGTACCTCGGATAATTTTATAGAGAAGAAAAACCGACTGCCGTTGTCTAGCGAGCTTTCTATGCCAATGGTGCCACCCATCAATTCCACCAGTTGCTTGGAAATGGCCAGGCCAAGACCTGTGCCCTGGTATTCTTTTGTGGAACTCAAATCGCCTTGTACAAAAGGTTGGAACAGCTGTTTTTGTACGGTTTCGGATATCCCCACACCTGTATCGGTAACACTGAATTCTATTTCGTGCACATTTTCTTCACAACTCATTTCTTTGATCTCCAACAGAATATGACCCTCGTGGGTAAATTTCAAGGCATTTCCGATGAGATTCGTCAGTACCTGCCTGATTTTCAGGGCATCACCCATCAATTGATTCGGAATAGTTTTGTCTTTATGAATGCCAACCTGCAGCCCTTTTTTTTGGGCACTGCAAAAAAGAAGGGACATCATGTTATCAGCCATGCGATCTAAATCAAAGGGGGCGATTTTCAATTCGACCCTTCCGGATTCCAATTTGGCAATATCAAGAATATCATCAATGATCATCATCATGTTTTTTGCAGAGATTTTCACGAATTCCAGATATTCCCTTTGCTCTTCGTTTAGCGGTGTGTCTGATAGCAGATTGGTCATGCCAATAACACCGTTCATGGGTGTTCTGATTTCATGGCTCATATTTGCCAAAAATTGAGATTTGACCTGATTTGCTGCTTCGGCGGCTTCTTTTGCCTTTTTTAATTCCATTTCGGTCTTTTTCCGTTCGGCTATTTCGTTTTTTAATGATTGCAAGGTCAGGTATAAATCTTCAGTTCGTTCCCTAACCTTTTCTTCTAACTGGGCATAAGCTTTTTCCAGCCTTTCCTTAGCCAAATTTCTTTCTATGCCGTATTGGATGGATCGGCATAATAAAAGTGTGTTAATTTGCCCTTTAATCAGGTAATCTTGTGCCCCTTCTTTGACAGCGCTGATACCCAGTTCCTCATCATCCATGATGGTCATGACAATAATGACCGGGATCTTAAATTCCGAAGAAAGGAGCTCTTTCAAAGTGTCTAAACCATAACTTTCTTTAAGCCCCAAATCCAGCAGAACAACATCAATATCTCCTTTTATGATCCTCTGTTTACCTTCTTCAAGGGAATGTGCTTCCTCAAAGTGATACTGAAGGTGTTTGCAATCCTTAAGCATTTCCCGAATCAGTCTCACATCTCCGGGATTATCTTCTATTTGAAGTATATTGATGTGGTCATTTTTCATAATATCAGTCCTCCGGTAATCTGACGATGGTAAACCAAAATTCCTGGATTTTTTTCACAACATGGCTGAATTGGTCAAAATCGACTGGCTTTGTAATATAACAATTCGCATTTAGGTTATACGCCTTTAGGATGTCTTCATCTGCCTGAGAAGTCGTCAGAATAACGACAGGGATTCTCTTCAGCTTCTCATCTTGCTTAATGATTTCCAGCACTTCCTGCCCATTCATCTTTGGGAGATTCAAGTCCAATAAAATTAGATCCGGTCTCGGAACCGTTGAGAAAGGGCCTTCTTTTCTTAAAAAGGCAAGCGCTTCTTCACCATCTTCAACGATGTAAAGATTGTTGTTGATTTTCCCCTCTTTTAAAGCTTCACGGGTGAGCCGTTGGTCGCCGGGGCTGTCTTCAACCAGTAATATTTCTATTGAATTTGAATGCCTTTCTTCGATCATAGATTTTGCTCCTCTTTTAAAAGGGTAAAGGTGAATGTGGTCCCTTCACCTGGAATGGATGCCACCTTTATTTCCCCCCCATGTCTTTCTACTATTCTTTTACAAACGGCCAACCCGATACCGTTTCCGGAGTATTCATTTCTTCCATGCAATCGTTGAAAAACCTGGAAGATGCGTTCAAAATATTTCGGTTCAATACCGATTCCGTTATCACGAATGCTAAACTCCCAATAGTGATCGGTTGATACTACTCCAACATGAATCGCCGGCGGTTTTTCGCCACGGAATTTGACAGCATTCCCAACCAAATTCTGAAATAGTTGTCTGAGTTGTGTTTCATCGCCTGTTACAGTGGGTAATTTGTCAGAGGTAATACGGGACTGACTTTCCACAATGGCGATTTCTAAGTTGTTCAATGTATCAGCAAGCACCTGATTGCAATCCACAGGAGCAAATTCCTTTGCCTTGGTGCCGACACGTGAATACTTTAGCAGATCGTTGATCAAGGTCTGCATTCTTTTTGCGCCTTCGACGGCAAACGCTATGAATTCTTTTCCATCCTCGTCCAGATTTTGGAAATAACGTTTCTCGATTAGCTGAAGATAACTGGTAATCATACGAAGGGGCTCTTGAAGATCATGAGAAGTGATATAAGCGAACATCTCCAATTCTTTATTTGAACGAGTCAACGCTTCAGTTCTTGTTGCAACCATTTCTTCCAGCTGCTTTTCATGATGGCGTAATGCTTCCTGGACCCTTTTTCTTTCTGCGATTTCTTCGGTCAATTCTTTGGTTCTCAGACGTACCTGAGAACGAAGCAACAGGCTTCCGCTGACTAATAAAGTAATAACACCAGCACTGATCACCAATCCCCATAAAAGCCATTTGAAAACAGATGAGTCTTCCGGGTTGACGGAAAACCATTTGTCCATGGATTGATAATAAATCGAGTCTTCATTGGCTTTAAGTTGCGAAATGCGAAAGTCTACTCGATCTTTTACTGCTTGAGAACGTTCGGAACGGATGGGAAAGGCAAAATACAAAGTGGATGGCTGGAAAATAATGGGAGTGGTGATTAACTGAAAGACAGATAAATGTCGAATAGCGAAATCCTTGCTGGCAGTCCCGGCATGAGCTTCGCCTGTATGAATGGCTTCAAACACCTGAAGGTAATCATCCTTTTCAACAAATGTGCAGTTCATATCAAAGGCCTTAACAAGAGAGCGTAACCCTTCAGGGCCTTCGTAGTTGACGCTGTTTTTTAGTACCGCAATGTTTTTCCCGTCAAGGTCCAGTATGGATTCAATATCTTCACCCTCTTTGGTATAAATGCCTGACCAGCTGGTATAAACACTTTCATCGGAAAAGAGAAAAATCTCGTCTCTTTTCTCGGTGAAAGCCACATCCGGCATAATATCAATTTCTCCTTTTTCCAAACGGTTTAAACATTCTTCCCATGAACCCGGAATGTATTCAACCGTCCAACCTTCTTGTGATGCAACGGCATCCATGACTTCCACCCAAAATCCAGCCGGTTGTTGATCCTCATTCATAAAAATTTTAGGCTGATTTTGATAAATGCCCACTTTTATGGGTGAAACCGGTTCGGAGGAAAAAACAAAAATACTTGTAAATAGAAGTAAAATTACAAAAACCAAAAACAGATTGTTGAAAAGTACTAACCTTGCTTGATCAGGCATATCTTTCAACCTCCTGTTAAACCAAATGGGATCCGGGTAAGCTGTTTTGAGTTCTTTTGACTATTGGGTAAAAAAAAGATTTTTTTAATAATTAATGAGCTGTTTAAATTGCACATCATGATCAATTTGAATAATAATCGATTATACCAAAAATTGCCGGGAGAAACAATGAAATTTAGAACTTTTTTAGATTATTGACGATTTAAACGGGTTTAGATTGGAAAATACTTGCCAAACTATCTCTGAAATGGCCATTGTACCCCTTCACTCGGTTGGCACAAATCATTGAATTTAAAATAGCTTCTTCCGTGGCTTCGGTGGTTGCTTCAAAAAGGGGGTCAAGATAGATGTCTTTTAAGGCGGTGAAGGGTTGAAAAGCCCCTTTGCTTATCTTGTTCAGGTTGCCGGTTGAAAATCCGATGACAATTTCTCCCGATCCGTGGGATGTAAACGATCCCGTTCGGGCAATGCCGTTTTGAACCCTTTTGCAGAGTCTGTTTAACTGCCTGGCGTTCAGAGGAACATCGGTCGCTAAAATGGTGATGATCGACCCCTCGTCTTTTTCAGCTTGCAAAGTCAGTCTGTTTTGACAGGTCTCACCAAATTTTTCGCCGTTTACAATCAAATCCTTTAGCAATCCATGATTGGACAAAACCAATATTCCCAATGTAAAGGGTTTTGAGTCATAATACACCATCCTGGAAGCGGAGCCGATTCCCCCCTTTAGCTGATAGCAAGACATCCCCTTTCCGGCACCCACATCCCCTTCTGCAAAGTCTGAGGTGACGTTTTCAAAGGCCTTGAACAGATGTTCCTTCGTTACCACTCTCTTGGTGATGTTGTTCAAATAACCGTCATTGCACTCAGCCACAACCGGGTTAAAGCTTTTCAATTCGATCTGTTCCGATAGACATTTGTGTTGCACATACTCATAAAGGGCATCCTGCATAAGTCCCACATTTAAAGTGTTGGTGAGAACGATGGGGCTTTCCAGCTCGCCCAGTTCATCGATTTGAATCAGACCCGTGGTTTTGCCAAACCCGTTGATCACATGGGAAGCACAGATCGGGCGGTTAAGGAAAGGGTTGTCCGCACCGGGAATAACGACGGTGCAGCCTGTTTTATGATCGGTTGTATCAATGGTGCAGTGGCCAACCAGCACGCCTT
>CAYYNI010000049.1:0-12746 GCA_964472765.1 uncultured Thermotogaceae bacterium
ATAGTTTGCTATTTTCTCTTAGTTCGCTTATTGCTGAGTTATCTAAATCTATCTTCCCGGCTAAATCCAGAAATGCTTTGTTTTTTTCATCGGTATCCTCAAGAAGGATTATTTCCATTGTTTTCCCGATAAATTTTTGAAGTTCTGGTATCTTAATCGTGTCAGAATCAATAATGATTTTTTTTCGGATTGCCTTCATTTTTTCGCTCCTTTTCTGTTTCTTTAATTATATCATAATGAATAACTAACATTTACAACAGGTCATACTTGCCATTTACAGGATATAAATGTCAGCTATTCTCGGAACTTGTTTTCAGAAAACAGTTCATAGGCAACAAAGTCGCCATTGTCATGTATTGAATACCTTCTAACCTGTTCGCCAAACTCCTTAACTCCCTTTTTCTTTTTGTTGATCGTTTTCATGATAAAATTTCATGAGGATATCTAAAAAACCGCAAAACATGGAAAATAATGGTAGACTTATAATGATTACAACCGTTATATGAGGAGGGATAAAATGAAAACAACCGACTTAAACTTTAAAGTTCCTGAGGAAATCCTCTATACCCTAAATGAATCAAAAACTGACTTCATTAAGAAAATGAAATTCTATACGGCGATAGAGCTTTACAAAATTCATAAACTGTCAATGGGAAAAGCTGCAGATCTTGCAGAGATGAACAAGGTTGACTTTATGCATGAATTGCATAAATTTGAAATACCTGTTATAGATTATGAAGAAGATGATTTAAAGAAGAAATAGAAAGGATTAAAAGAAATTGATGATTGTTTCTGATTCATCACCATTGATTTCACTGGCAATCATCGGGAAATTGGATTTACTTGAAAAACTTATAAAGAAATTGTTGTTCCTTCTGCGGTTTATCAAGAAGTGACGGAAAAGGATAAACCGTTTTCAAAAGAATTAAGGCGTTTTTTAAGCAACCGAAGCGAACAAATTGTAAACAGACTTGCAGTAGAGGTGCTGATAAGTGATAAAGGAAGTTCGCAAAAATGTATGGCCTTGAAATCATAGGAACAATGGGGATTTTATTAGAAGCAAAGAAAAATGGTTTAGTTACTGAAATAAAACCATTAATATCAGAGTTACTCCTAAATGGGAAAAGAATAGGCAATAGAATTATTGAAATGACGTTAGAAGCTGCCCAAGAACTATAAGAAAAATCAAAATTTCTTAAGTTACAGGACATAAACAACAGGGACTCAGTGAGGTGTTTGCTGAATCCAAATCCCCCATTCTTCAGAATATCCTGGTACCACTATGGGATAATCTCCCTGAAGCCATCGAAATCCTCAAGGTTTCTGTTGGCTTTTTCCTTCATATTCAAAACATCTGCTTTTCCAAATGGCTATGACCAGAATAAGTCAAAATTATCTTTTACATAGGCAATAACGGCATCGCCATGATCGATTCTTAAGGTAGATTCCTCATATTGCCTGAGCTATCGCTTCTTTTTCGGGAGCTTGCTTGTTTTCGGGGTGTGTTTATCCTTATTGGTTTTTTTTAAAGTTAATCTCCTGAAATTGCCGTTTATACTTGACAAACACATCTGTATATCATATCATATTATATAAAAAACTAAATTTCGATTAGCTAATTAGTAATAAGAACCGAGAGAATGATGGGGGTTGCATGAATAAATATTTTAAACAATATAAATGGTCTAACATTTTTGCGATGTTGCGTAATCTAAAATTAGACCCTGAGATATGTACATCTGATTTTAAAAATCGCTTAGTCGTCATTACCGGGGCCACTTCCGGCATAGGTCGAGACACCGCAAAGAAATATGCCTCTCATGGCGCAGATATTATAAGCATCAACAGAAATGAGGAAAAATCAAAAGAACTGTGTCAAACCCTTCAAAATCAATACGGTATCAATGCTTCCTATATGATAGCGGACTTCACAAAGTTAGCGGATGTGCATAAAGTCGCAGAACAATTGGCAAATCTGAACAGAACCATAGACGTTCTCATCCACAATGCGGGTGTCTTTGTCACCAAAAAAACGTTTACAGCAGATCATCTTGAACAGGTTTTCCAAACCAATTATTTGAGCACCTTTATCTTAAATTATTATACGAAAGACAAGTTTATCCGGCAAGGTAGCGGTCGCATCATTTTCGTCAATTCTGAAGCACACAGATTTGCCGTTTGGGGCTTACATCTGGATGACTTGGCTTGGGAGAAACATGCTTATTCCGGACTAAAGAGTTATGGGGTTGCAAAAGCTGCACAACTCCTCTCCATGATAAAGTTTAATGATCTTTTTAACGGGTCCGGTGTAACGATCAATGCGATGCATCCGGGAAATGTGAAGACGAACAGCGGAAGTAATAATGGCAAGTTTTACAAATTACACAAAAAATGGTTTGTTGATAGAAAGGCACGACCGATAGAAATTTCTTCTGAAGCCCTTTATTATTTGGGTGTTTCCAAGAAAGTTGAACAGATAAGCGGTCGGTTTTTTAATCTTACAACAGAAGAGGAACCGGCACCGCCTGCCTTGGACAGGGAAGAAGCGGATAAATTGTGGGCGCTGAGTCTTGAATTAGGGGGATTAAAATGACAAATGCCAAGAAAAAAATAGTCATTGTGGGTGCCGGCATGGGGGGATTAACAGCTGGCGCTTATCTGATCAGAAAAAAATATGATGTGTTACTGCTCGATAAGAATAGCCGAAGCGGGGGATTAGTCCATACCTTTGAACGTGATGGATTTTCATTTGACACCGGACCCAGGGCCTTTGTAAATTCAGGGATGGTAAAACCCATATTAAAGGATTTGGGAATTGATTGGGAAACATTGGACAACACAATTTCAATCGCCGTTGAAGACCAAATGTTCCGCATTGATACCATGGATTCCCTTGATGACTACAAACGTATTTTAAATAATCTGTATCCGGAAAAGGCTGACGATATTGAAAAAATCATGTCGAGTATTTCTAAACTCTCCGAATACACAAAAGTTTTATATGCGTTCGATAATCCTTATTTTGTGGATTATAAGAAGGACAAGAAATTTCTGTTTAAAAAGTTACTCCCCTGGACATTCAAGTTATTGTATGTTTTAAGGAAATTCAATCAATTTGATATGCCGATGGAAGAATTTCTTGATGGTCTAACGGATAGCCAATCCTTAAAAGACATTCTGACACAGTTTTTTTTCAGGCAAACCCCCACATATTTTGCACTGGGTTATTTTTACGTTTGGCTTGATTATTTTTATCCAAAAGGCGGAACGGCCGTTTTACCCAAACTACTGCATGAGAAAATATTAAACGAAGGCGGAAAATTCAAATTCAACACCCAAATAGAAGCCATCAACCCATCCGAATCAAACGTTGTCGATTCAGATGGCAATCGTTACGATTATGATCAGCTGATTTGGGCAGCTGACTTGAAAACGCTGTATCAGAAACTTAATCCGGAAGGATTAGACAACACAGTTATTCACAACATTAACACCCAGACCCAGCATGTACTTTCCGCCAAGGCCGCTGAGTCTACTTTCATGATGTACCTTGCGGTCAACCGCCCGCCCGACTATTTCCAAAAAAGGGGTGGTGCTCATGTGTTCTACACGCCGTCTAAAAATGGTCTGGGCGATACCGTTCGAAGCGCCAAGAAAGCGCTATTGGAAAAATTTGGAGAAAAAACCAAGGATGAAATATTGGCCTGGTTAGACGATTTTTGTAACTTCAACACCTTCGAGGTGTCCGTACCCGTCCTTCGAGACCCCACTCTCGCACCTCAAGGAAAGACCGGACTGATGATCAGTTGTATTTTCGATTATGAAATCATTGAAAAAATCAATCAAGCCGGCTGGCTTGATGAATTTATCAAAGAAATGGAAAATCGTCTGATCAGACTATTTTCTCAATCTTTCTATAAGGATTTAGAAGATGATATTCTCTTCAAATTCTCCGCTACCCCCCTGACGATCAATCAAACGGTGGGAAGTTCTGAAGGCGCCATTGTAGGCTGGTCTTTTGAAACAAAAGCCCCCGTTTTCAACAAATTAAAAGACATGCCCAAATCTGCCCGAACCCCTATTCCTGGTGTCTTTCAAGCCGGACAATGGGCATACGCACCCGCAGGCGTTCCCATAGCGATGTTAACGGGCTGGCATGCCGCTCAGGAAATCATGAAAGGGTCAAAGAAAAACAGGGGGAAAAAGTAAATGATTCCACTGCAAAAAGGGAGATTTCGCAGTCATTTCACCAAAATCAAGCAATATTTTTCTTGCAAGGGGATAGAGTTTTTGCCACTGGCAAAAACTCTAACAATAACAATAGTGACGGCGGTCTTTGCCGAACCTAAACCAACCATTTTCAAGAATATTCCCGGTACCACTTCGGGATAATCTCTCGGAAACCATCAAAGTCCTCAAGGTTTCTACGGGCTCTTTCTTTCATATCCAAAACATCTGATTCTCCAAACGGCAGTGCCCAAATGATTGAGTACAGTGAGGCATGTGCCACATAAGCGGCATTGATCCGCCAGAATTGATCATCGGGATCTCCGTTGAAATAGCCCTTGAGATAACCGATTGAAAAGGGAATGGACAATGGCACATCGAACATTTGGAGCTTGTAAAAATCTTCATAATGATCTCCACAGACGCTTCTCTGGAAATCAATCACACCAATTTCCCCCTCAGGAGTATAGAGCATATTACCGGTGTGAAAATCACCATGACGATAGGTTGGAGGTTGTGACCAGAATAAGTCGAAATTAGCCTTTACATAGGCAATAACGGCATCGTCATCATCGATTCTTAATGTGGATTCCTCGTATTGCCTGAGCTGTTGCTTCTTTTTCGGGAGCTTGTTGGTTTTCGGGATGTGTTTATCCTGTACGGGGATCGTATGCATGGCGTTGAGTATCTTTCCGGCTTGAACCCCCAGAGAAAATTGTTCAGCTTCATCAAGTGAGACGATGACATCTCTCAAATCGCATCCTTCAACCCATGTATAAAGAATATAAGATTTGTCCGCAAGAAGACCGCTCCCGACAACTTTTGACATCTTAAAATCAAGCTGGTTAAAGAGTGACACGATCTCCCGCTCCGTTTGTTTTCTCTCAACCTTGTCAGCCGTTGTCAGTCTGAGAAGAAAGGTTTCACCATTTGATTGTTCAATATAATATTTCTCATCAAAAGACCAACCGGCTGTAATCTTCTCGTATCTTGTGATCTCATTCAATTCGGGGATTTCTGAAAAGCGTGTTTTCATTGTCTCATCTCCCAGGTATAAATTTGGGGAGATATTATAGCACCTCTCATACACATTTCTGCCACATTTTTTCCACAAAAACCGCAAATCTCCTTGATAGAATGAAAAAGCATGGTTATTAACGGATGCTATAATTGGTTAACCACTCAACCGAATCAATTACCTCCGTCCCTGTTGCTTTTACAGTTGTGCCAATCAATTTCCAGAGACAATACTGATCATCTTCTTTCTATCAGCTTCTTAATTCGAGGACGATTAAATCTTTGAACAATGATACAAGGTAAATTAACGGCTAACGCATAAATAAACATATATATTATGATCTCAGCAGGAGCAAATAAACCAAAAATCCAGAATGGAACAATCGCAAGCAGATGCATTAATTCCGCTCGGCATGATTCCACTAAAAAAAGCTCCAAATTTTCTGTTGAAAAATCCGTTAAATTTTTCTTCCGATAACCATTTTTCCTGGCTGCAGCCCCATCCGGAAGAAACCTTTTCCATTTTTTTACCTTGAAAACCTTTGAATAAAAGGCACCCCCTTTTTCCCATCTTCTTTCTTTAAACAGAAAGGCATTTGGTGATAACCACTGATTAGGGATTTTATGAGCTATATATTCTGCCACATGCTGAAATGTAAACCATAAGACAACCGATAAAATCAAAATCCATTCAGTTGATATGAAGAAAATCCTCATCTGTTGCCTCCATGTCTCAAAGTTTATCCTTCATGTTTTATTTTTCTGTCTTTCCAGGCCACATCCATTTTAAAAAGCTTTTTAAATAAAGAGATAAAAAAAACCATCATAAAAAAAAACAAATAAATGGGGTAAGCAAAAACAGTCGTTTTTTTAAATCGCCCGACTGCCTTAGATACTCTAAAAAGCTCCAAAATCCATAAAAAATAGAGCCCCATTGCCAACAGAAAATGAGTCATATTGAAATCCAATAGAGATTGGACCACAATAATAACGCTGGCAATACACGATGTAACCCATAAGAAAACCAACCCAAAAATAACAGGGGCCGTTTTTAATGCACCGGTTGCATAGTTTTTTGTCCATCCCTGAAAAAGGGATTTGAAATGATTCCCGTACATGCGATAGGTGATATCTTTAGAGCCCATAAAGAGCTTAAACTGAAATCCCATTTGCTGTAATTTTTTCCCCAAAGCAATATCATCAACGATGCTTTTTTTCGCTGATAAATGTTTATCAATAGAAATATAGGTTTGTCGATCAATCAAAATAAGCGGTCCGCATAAACCCGCACATTTTTGCTCGCCTATCACACTTATGCCGTTGCCGGCAACCTGAATCAAGTTGAAAAAGAAAGAAAACTGTTCATAATGCTTATCCGTATTATGATACGGTTGAACGGAAATAACACATTTATTCTCATGATAGGAATGAATAAGGCTCGAGATTGCATTCGGACTCAGTCTAACATCCGCATCTAAAAATAAGAGAATATCACCTGTTGCTGAATCCGCTCCTGTTTGACATGCCCAGGTTTTTCCCGTCCAATCACCCGGTTTGTCTTTGATGGAAATGGTTTTCACATCAAATGACGATGCCACGTCGAACGTTTTATCGTCAGAGCCATCATCCACACAAATGATCTCATGAATCGTTGCCGTCTGACCCATTAAATCCTGTAATAACAACCGAATATTTTTTTCTTCGTTGCGGGCTGGAATAATAATCGATAGCTTATGATGCGACTCCCCTGACATGTTTGTTTTGATGGATGGAAATTTATAAAACAAAATAAAGCTGGACAAAAGGCCAATCACAACAATTATAATCAAATCCAACATATCATTTTTATCCTTTCAAATTTTTTTTACGTTCAAAACTTTTGGTGTTAATCCCTTTCAATTCCCTTTTGTCTGCCTTTAACCCAAAGTATTCATATGATCTTCTTCATCCTTATGCCATTGGCTTCTTTTCAATCTTCACATCCAGAATATTTCTTGCCAAGATTATACCATTTATTTGAAGGCACGCCCCCCTGAGGAAGACAGAGATCCGGTCGAGGATCATACTTTCAAATCGTTCTTCTTGTGCCCGTTGACGGTCATCGACTGCAACTCTTTTTTTCCTCATTCCACACCATTTGAGTTTAACGCCTCCGGAAAATAGACTCAAAACAACGTCCGTTTAAGCTGTCGATAGTCGGGTCCATCGATTTCCAAAAAGAAATTTTTAACCATGAACCTTGAGTGAATGGACTTGCACACCTTTTGGGCAAAGGTCTGTTGATTCATAGTCGTGGTAATCAGGATGCTCTTATTGGAAGACAACCGCCGGTCAACCCCCCCGGCGATAATTCCCTTTTTCTGTGACCATTCACCGGCGGAATAATCAATCATCCTCTCCTTTTTCAAAAAGTGAGCCTTTACATAATATATCACATTATGTAGAAGTATATCACATAGTGTGTATTTTTCAACAAATGCCATCCCCATAGGAGGAATCCCGTCGCTTAATTTTTTAGAGGGGTAGCGCATCGATTGTAGGAGAATCAGGTAAATAGGCCAAATTACCAAAGGGTTAAGAATGCTATAATAGCAAAGCGTTTTTAAAAGTTTCTTGAATGTTGATCCGTCTTAATTAACAAGAATCATTTAATTTTAATTTGCTCACTAAAATGAAACGAGGTGTATGTTTTGAAAAAGAGTCTGATCTGTTTAACTGTTTTTTTCATGGTTTTTATATTCAGTTCTTGTGGTGTCAGTGGACTCATCGATATCATCGATGCTTTGGATATTCAGTTCGTCAATCCCCTTCCGGCATCAGGCAGTACTGAAATTGAAACAGATGTCGCATTGGGCTGGGATGTTGATACAACGGTAGAAGATGAAATCGTTTCTTACTCTGTTTACCTGGATCAGAACCCCAACCCGAACACACTGCTCGGCACTACCGAAAATAAGACTTTTCAGGTCACAGGACTGGCCTACTCCACCACCTATTATTGGAGAGTTGTCACCAATCATAACAGCTCGATCAGTGTACCCGGAGCCGTTTGGCATTTTACTGTAAAGGACGAACCGATAGTACAAGGACAACGGCGGGGGATCACACTCGGAGTCACTGATTATGGTGGCCCAGATGATCTTGACTATACGGATGACGATGCCGATTCGATGAAAATAACCTTTGAAAATCTTCAAAACGCTTATACCATGCAAAAGCAAACCGGCACCATCACGAAAAACCAAATTCTGAACTGGCTGGCTAACTATGTTGAAGGTAGTTCTGCCAACGATGTGTTTGTCTTTCAATTTTCAGGGCATGGCTTTTACGAGGATGGCCAATCATTCATGTATCTATCCAACGATAACGAATTAGGCATGTTGGAATTACGTGCTGCGCTTGATGCCATAAACGGAACTAAAATTGTTCTCATCGATGCTTGTGAATCCGGGAACTTCATCAATTTATCCTCACAAAGGCAAATGACCCGGCAAGAAAAAATCGAGCAGGCAGCGTTGTTTAATCATGAAGTCATTCAGGCCTTTGAAGAAGATCCCGAAAGAAGGGGGACATTTGATTCAAACTATGAGTATTATGTTCTGACCGGCGCTGCAATCAATCAATTTTCGTTTGAGGATGACACGCTTAAACAAGGCTACTTCAGTTTCTTCTTCGCCGATGGATTAGGTAATGTGGGCGCTTCAAATCCAAACGCACCTTTTAACTACACTTACAATGCCGACGGATATGGGCCGGACGGCGTTCTGGATTCAAAGGTGACTTATACAGAACTTTATCATTATTCCAAAGATAAAGTTCAACAATACATCAACATCAATTCACCCGGAGATGTGCAGACCATCCAAGGCAATCACATCCATGATGATTTTGTAATCGGCATATACTAATCCATCCGGATCCTTTTGAAGTGGCGTTATCAAAAATATATATGCAACTACTTTTTATAGGATTCGGTATATTTTATAGAACGATGTAATAAAATCCTGTGATCTGTCGTCAACTGTTGTGATAGTAAGGAAACGAAATTATGATCAACGGGAGGGATTCATATGTATCGATTGACCAGAAAGCTTAATAACACACATAGAAAAAATGAAACCGTCAATGACATAAACGAACAGATGAAAGACAGATTTTTTTTCATGTCTCATGGTATCAACGGAATCAGATAGGGAGTGATGTGAATGAAACGTTATGCAAATGACAAATACTACTACTGGAGAGATGAACTGACCAACCCACAACCGGTGGAAAACAAAAAAGAAGAAAAAGATGAGCGGCAGAAGCTCTATTGGATATTCCCGCTGATCAGATAAATCACAGCGGACAGCTAAAAAGAGGCCTCAAAAAGGCCTCTTTTTTGTTTGGCGCTTTGAATCCATCAAAGAACGTCTCAGTCTTCACGGACAGCCCCCTAATGAAGGCCTTTCATTTGCAAGGCCCTTTCGACTAACTTGTGATAAACCGGGATAATCTCTTTTTCACCACTTTTAGCGTCCATTTCTTCAATATTGATCCAAGCCACATCTGAATTTTCGTCAGGGCGGATGCTTAAAGGGTCATGTTCGTCTGCGATCAAAACATATGCCGCAGACAAATGCAAGTGGGTGCTCACATACTGCCCCTTTTTATAATGCCCCTGCACGGTAAGAATATCCAAAGAAAGCATTTGCGGGGTTAATGGAATAATGGTTTCGATGCCGGTTTCTTCCTTGGCCTCTTTTATGGCGATTTCAAGGAGATCGGGATCGCCGTCCGCATGCCCTCCCGTCCAAGCCCAGGTTTGATAGATATTATGATGGACCATGAGTGTTTTTGTCATGGAGGGATTTAAAATAAACCCCGATGAGGTGATATGTGCCAGCCGGCTTTTCCGGTAGAGGATATCCCCCCCAATCAGGCTGATATAGTCCAGGATGATCTGTTTGTCGCTTTTTTCGCCATCCGTCACCGCTTGAAATTCACTGATCTGGCTGATATAGTTCATCTTCTCCTCCTTCAATCTGTCACGTCATTCTCAACCCCAGTATACCATTGCCCCTTTTTTTGAACACGTTTTCTTTTTTTATGGGTTATTGACTATTTTTACAAAAAAACCGGTATAACCTGTCACAGTCTGGAATTTTTCCAATTAGATGACTCTCAATCCACTTTAAATATCATATTTATGTTATAATAGAAAAGATAAGTTTAATTGATTCAAGTATTTTTCCATGAACAGGAGGATGACTATGACAAAAGCGTTAATGAACGCCATCAAGCAGTTTGAAGCCAAATGCGGCAAGGATTGGCTGAAGGAAATATCGAATTTAAAATCGTTGGATGAACTGAAGAATATGGCACAGCAATGGGGCATCGAATTTAACGATGAACTTGCCCAAGAGGCGTATGCTTTGTTACAGGACCATTCTACCGATGAAATGTCTGAAGAAGAACTGGTAGCCATAGCCGCCGGCACCAAGGCGAGAATTTTCTGATTGCCCCCCTTTGGCATAAGGAGGTTGACCTCATTAAACCGGAGCCACGATTAACCATATATAAATACGATACCGATAACGCCCTGGAATTTCTTCTGTACACCTCGATTTATAACAATGGTGAGGTAAAACGGATCATCTACCATCTGTATAGGGGCATCATTTTTGCCTTGGGACTGGTGGTCAACAACAAGCCCGCCGGTTTTCTTTTGGTTGAAAGACGAAATGAGGTTCATTATGTGTGCACCACCTTTTACCTTCAACCCGATGCCAGAACAATGGCGTTTGGAAGGCGATTGCTGGAGAGGGCTTTGGAGGAAGCAAAGGACGAAGGTGCCGCTCATTTTTATATCAGCTACTTCCAAGATCACAATGAAACGGCTTTTTTTAAGGAACTGTATCAGAGCCTCGGTTTTGACCCTTCCGGGTATAAGCGGCATACCTTTGTCATGTACCGGGACGAAGTCGGCAAAGCGATTGAGCAGATCGGCATCAAATACAGCCGGTACCTCAATTCCTACCGAACAAAAACCAGAACGTTTCAACAGTTGGACCCGGAAACGTATAAACGGGTTATTTCCCAAAGAGGAACCGAGGTTCCGGACAACTTCTACCCATTCACACCCGCCTATTCTTCCGAGTGCTCCGCTATGATCTTTCGGGATGGCGATCCGGCGGGATGGATTGTCTTTGAAGCCAATGGTGAACAGGCCCTTTATATCAATCAGCTGTTCATCAAAGAAAAGTATCGCAACAACGGGTTGTTTGTGCCCTTGTTGATTTTTGCCTATCAGAACCTGCCAAAAACGATTAAACACCTATTCTTCTATGTTAACTCAGACAACGTTAAAATGCTGGGGCTCATGAGGTTGTTCGCCGATTGCCACACCCGGCAAGACATCATGGTTGAGATGACTCGAGCCTGTTAGCCTTTCCCACGATAAATCCTATCCGATAGCACACGGCCGGTTGATTAACCATCAATTTTACTCCTGGCCTGTTCAGGCGCTGAAAAAGGCGTCAGGTTTTGTATTCATCCTTTAAAAGGTTATAATAAACCGATAAAATGTAGGGTGGGTGAGTGTTGTTTTGCATAAAATAATTATAAAAACAGGAACACAAATCAAAAAGACGGGAACCGTTCATTGCGTCATCAAAAACGGGAAAGTTCAAAAGCATAAACCCTGGCTGGGTGACTTGTTTGCTTTCAGTTATGACTTTTTAATGGAAAAAAACGTCTTTCCCAAAAAATTGACTGCGAATATGGCGGATCATCTGAAAAAAAACCAGGATGTGTTCAACGGCCTGAGGGAAAAGAACATTCTGGAATTGGGAACCGGTTCAGGCAGTATTTGCACGATGATTGATCCTTCCAACCATTATGCGGGTATTGATGTGAGTAAGGGGCTTTTAAAAAAGGCTGGAAAACGCTTGACCAACCTGAAATTTCAAGACTATAGCCTGTTTTTGGCCAGTGCCCAAGATTTGCCCTTTTCTGATGGTTTATTCGATTGGATCATTTGCAACTTATCCTTTAACTTTTTTAAAGACGCCCAACAGGTCGTCAATGAAATCAAACGGGTTTTGAACCACAGGGGCCAATTCTTCTGCAGTGTGCCCGTTCCAGAAAGAAATACCAAAAAGACGCAAATCCACGGCGTTTTACGCTCACAAGAAGAACTGAAAAACCTTTTTCAAGCCAACGATTTTGACTTTACCGAAATGCCCCCCCATAATGGGGCGATCTTTTATTTTACGGCATCGAAAAGGGCATAGAAAGGAATAGAGGTTAATAAGGCTTAAGCAGATGAGACGGTCTTTTTTTTCGAGTAGATTGAAAAGACAACGATCATGACAAATACCCCCACAAACATTACAAACGGGACAAAATAGCCTGCTTTCAGTCCGACATTGGTACTGAGTGTTCCGATGATAAAGGCTGTCAATGTAGAGCCGGCAGATGCGGAAAAGGAAAAGAGGGACATGGCCAAACCGATATTTTTC
>CAYYNI010000050.1:0-12695 GCA_964472765.1 uncultured Thermotogaceae bacterium
GATTGGGGCCTACTATAAGTCTGGCAGTATGTGGCATGATCAAACCCACAAAACCAACAATTCCAGTTGCTGTGACGGTATAGGCAGTCATTAAGGTACCGGCGATAAAAATGAAGATCTTCAGCTTTTCAACATTGACGCCTACGTTCATTGCTTCTTCTTCTCCAAGAGAAATGGCGTTAAGACTGTTCGAGAGGACCATTCCCATGACAACACCCACAACAGCCACAATTCCCATGCTGTACACTTTTTCCCACATTGCTCCCGAAAGACTTCCCATCAACCAAAAGGAAGCCTGCTGAACATTTCTCCAACCGTATACGATAACGAAAGTGGTGCCTGCGGAAAAGAGAAAATTCATGATGACGCCTGATAAAATAAGGTCAATCACCGGGATTTTCCCGCCTTTTTTGGCTATAAGATAGGTTCCGAAGGCGACAACAAGTGCAAAGAAAAATGCCATGGCCGGAAGGTTATAGAAGATGGCAGGTAAAACACCCCCGGCTCCAAACAATGCGATAGTGAGAACCGTTCCAAAAGCAGCTCCAGAAGATACGCCAAGTATATATGGATCAGCTAAGGGGTTTCTTAATAGTGCTTGAAAAAGATTTCCGGAAATAGCCAAAATAGCGCCGGAAAAAATTCCCAATAAAACCCTGGGAAATCTGATATCGAATAAAATGGCTTTATATACAGGATCGTTGAGCTCTCGAAAAGTGAAAAAACGAACGAGCTCATTTAGTGGAATTCGAACGGTACCAATGGAAAGATTGATAAAGAGCAGCAACATAAAAACAAATAAGATGAAGAGGAAGGATAAGAATCCTCCCCCTTTTCTAAACCCAAACAAATGTGACTTTTTGTCAGGCAACGGTTAGTGATCTCCGTACAGTTTTATATAAATCTCTTCTAAAAGATCTAATAATTCAAAATTGGCATAACTGGCTTTATTGCCGTCGATTCCGTAGATCTCTTGGTTTTTGACAGCGTTGATTTCCTTCCAAGGGGAAAATCCCAAAATGACAGCTTCTGAAGGCTTTTCTCCGCCTTCGTAATAATAAGGAACCAGTATCACATCGGGATTTTTGCTTGCAACAAATTCAACGCTGATTGGAAGCCACCCGTTAGCGCCTGAGTAATTTCCTGTAATATTCACCCCACCACCCAGCGAAATGATTTCATTTAAAAACGAACCTTGGCCACAAGTCCACAAATCTTTGATTTCATTGCCGGAAATCATGGAATAAAAAACAGATTTTCTGTTTTCAATGGGGATTTTGTAAGCCTTGTCTCTGGAAATGGCGAGCATACGGTCGTTTGCTTCTTGAACAATTTGATAGCCGGTTTCTTCCATGCTAAAAACAGTAGCAAGAATATTCATCGTTCTAAAAATGGTTTCCATGTTATTGGGGTTGAGACAAATAACAGTCAAACCAAATTTTTCAAGCTTATAGGTTTCGGGGCCTTGAAAACCACCCGCAACAATAACAATATCAGGTTTTAAAGAGACAATCTTTTCGATATTTAGCGGGGTTAATTGTCCGATTTTCTCGGCATCAAACATATCATAATCCGTTACACCGACGATTCTGTCTGAAACACCGAGTCTCACAAGATAATCAGTAAAAGCAGGAGCAGCGACTACCACTCTTTGGGGAACCTGGTCGATTTGAACCACTCTGCCCAAATCATCCACTACCGAAAAAGAAAACACACTAACAAAAGAAAAAACGAAGAAAAGCGTAAGCAAAAACCTTTTCACTGTAAAACCTCCTCAGATATTTGAAATAGCCTCCGGGTTCGGAAGGCCCTTTTCCATCCTTTTTAACAGGTCTCCTGACTCAGGTATCATCCCTCGAATCAAGCCTTCCCATGGAAGCGTCTCACAGTGGCTTTGGATAGAACTTTTTTTAGTTCTATCGAGATTCTCAGTACTCCTTAACAGTGGCGTCCCCGTACCGGATTTTCACCGGTTTCCCTTGATAAAAAGAATGGAGGTCGAGCTGATTATAACAGAATTAAGCTTTTGTGTCTATACAGAACGGACTCAATCTGTTGCAAAAAAACTCTGTGATATAATAAATAGTTTATAACTAACCATTTCAATCAGTTTCAATTAAAAAGAGGAAGTGAAAACATGAAAAAAAGATTCTTACTCATCATCATGATTGCAATATTCTTTGGGCTTTACTTATCCGCTGCGGTACCCAAAATCTTTATCGTGTACAGTTATGATAAAGACTATGCATGGAATGCAGCTTTATCTGCGTCGATTCAAAAGTCATTGGATATGACCGAATGTCAAATCCAATCCTTTTATATGGATACTCGATTGAAAAATGAAGAACAATGGAAGGTGAAATCCGGTCAAATGGCCCTCGAGCAAATGAAAGTCTTCGCCCCGGATGTGGTCATTGCCTGTGATGACAATGCCCAACAGTATTTTGTCAGTCTGATTCCAAAAGAAGATCAAACCCCGATCATCTTTTGTGGCGTCAACAACGACCCCTCCACTTATGGTTATCCCAACAAAAAAACAACCGGTGTATTGGAACGACCTTTTCCGCTAAGGTCGCTCAATTTGTGCAAACAAATTGATCCTGAAATCAAAACGGTGGCTTTCATCGGAGACGACACCAACAGTACGGATGGCTATATCAATTT
Organism: uncultured Thermotogaceae bacterium; assembly: GCA_964472765.1. GTDB lineage: Bacteria > Thermotogota > Thermotogae > MWEM01 > MWEM01 > JASUTC01. The sequence continues at coordinate 2,665 of CAYYNI010000050.1, forward strand.
CCTCAAAGAACAAGATCTTGGTGAATTTGAAAATCTCGGCTTTTTTAAATACGAGCGCTTTGACAAATTGTTAGAAGATCTGCTAATCCTGGAGAAATTTGCCAACTGTTTTTATTTCATCCGAACAACTGAATTTGTAGATGCCAAAGGCAACATCATCAGCACCCAAAAGGCCATGGACATGATCAACCAGATCACAGACAAACCCATTATCGGTCTATCGGATTACATCGTTTACGATGGCGCACTCTGTGGCGTTGTCCCGGATCCCGATTTTCACGGCACTCTTTCGGCTCAAATGGCTCTAAAGATCGCCAATGAAGGGAAGCGGCCAACCGATTTTCCCATTATTGCCTATCATTCTCCCTTTAATGAGATGGAAGACGGATTGAGCATAATCAACTTAAACACCGCCCACGAGAAAAACATCCGTGTTCCAGTGGAATTACTGAACAAAGTGGATGTGGATATTGCGCCGATGGGCAGACTGGACCGTATTGCACTGGACTATTATCAGCTTACGGCGGGGTCTGTCATGACCGATTTGTACAGCTTTCTGAACGAACTGGCTTTAAAACCCTATGCCAGGAGCGGAGATTGGCCGCTGATTAAAAAAGACTTCGAACAAAGAGTCGAACAGATAGAAAAGGACCCTATGACATACGATTATCCGGGAATTTACCTGTACATCAAACCCGATGGCAATTATTATTCCCATATACGCAATTTCACCGGAGAAAATCTCTCCGACAGGGGATACTTCAACACACTGTTAAACGGAGAATCTGTTAAAGGATATCCCGTCATCAGTCGAAGCACCGGCATCAAATCTTGCGTGTTTGCGGTAGGCGTCTTTAAAGAAAATCAGCCCACGGGGTATGTGGGGATGTCTTTGTATATGGCGCCTTTAAACCGATATCTCAACGAAAAAATGAGCCTGAGCGATGATACGCTCTATTTTGCGCTAAACGGAGATACCATGGTTCTATCCAGTGAAGAGGAATATCTCTTTTCTCCAATAGAAGAATATATCAATGAAGGGAAAGGAGATTTCTTGGCAAAGCTTTCGGAGAACAAGACCAGCATCATCACTTTCAGCCACAATAACGGCCTTTATTATGGCTTATTTAATACGCAGGATATCACAGAATGGAAATATATCTATGCCAAAAAGATCCACGATTATTCCAACAATAACTCAAGTGCGGATATGAGAAAGAATTTGGTGAGGGTGACTCAGGAATTAAGCAGAAGAATCAGCCAAATGGAATCCAATTTTCTGGAAGCCGGATTTATTTTTGCAAATCAGACGGATATCCCGCAAAACATTCACGCCATCCTTGAAACCCTATACGGTAAATCACCCTATGTGTTCGATGTCGCTTACGTCAATACCGATCTGGTTATGCAGTTCATGGCTCCAAAAGCATACCGCCACCTGGAGGGAACGGATATCTCTGACCAGGAACAAATGCAGCAGTTATACCAAACCAAAAAACCGGTGGTCAGTCAGCTGTTTATGACCGCAGAAGAGCTGTTCGGGATTGATGTGGAATGGCCCGTATTTAATGAAAATGGAGATTGGATGGGATCCTTAAGCATGCTGATCGAACCTTATGAATTCTTCGGCCAAATCATCCAAAAAAATCTGAAGAACACCGACTACGAAATCTGGATCATGCAGCAGGATGGAACCATCATCTATGACATCGATCGCCATGAGATCAACGAAAACCTCTTCCTAGAAGGGATCTATGATCATTATCAAGAACTGCAACAATTAGGCAGACAAATCACAAATCAAAAAGAGGGTCAAGGTCACTATACTTATCTGAAAACCGGAACGGATTGTTCAATCAGTAAAGAAGCCTACTGGAGCACTCTGGAATTTCATGGTAATATTTGGAAAGTCATCATTACCAGAATGATTCGATAAGCTTCTTGGTTCATAAAATAAAGCTAAGGAGGAAATTGAATGACAGGTAAGAAAAAGAAGGCATTAAAGTTAGCTCTATTGATTTTGTTTTTTATCATAGCGCAAACATCACTCATGCTTGCCTGCACCGGTATTCAATTGATCGGGCAAGATGGAACAGTTGTCAGGGGACGAACCAATGAGTGGGGAGACTTCAACATGCACTCGCAGGCTGTCGTATATCCCAGAGGGCTTGCATTCCAGGGGTTAACACCCGATGGAAAAAACGGGATTCAGTGGCAAACTGAATTCGGTTTTGTTGCTTTTCAAGCGGCTGAAAGTGTTACGATGGACGGATTGAATGAGCAGGGATTATCCGTTGGGGCATTCTTGCATAAAGGATTTGCCCAATACAACGAATACGACCCTGAATATGCCGGTGTATCTTTGTCTGCTGTTGATATTGTCACTTATATTCTTTCCAATTTCTCATCGATAGATGAACTAAAAACAGGTCTGGAAAAAATAAGAGTCGTACCGGTTGTGGACCCGGTAATCGGGATAGCTTGGCCAGGCCATTTAATGGCATCTGATAAAAACGGTCACTGTGTTGTCATTGAATTTATCGATGGGCAAATCAAAATCACAGATAATCCCGTTGGCGTCATCACGAATAATCCCACATTCGATTGGCATTTAACCAATCTTAGAAACTACGGCTTTATTTCCAATGAAGCCTTTGATCCCGTAAACTGGGGAGAGCTTGAAATCACACCATTAGCAGGAGGTTCTGGAATGCTGGGACTTCCTGGAGATTTCACATCACCTTCCAGGTTTGTTAGAGCAGTTATCTTTAGTCAATTTTCACGAGAAACAACCGGAGGCTATGATACGGTAAAAGAACTTTTTAGAATTTTGGATAACTTCAATGTGGGCCCCCACTCAGCAGAAGGTTCAGAAGGAAACACCGGCGACCGGATGCCATCCGCAACGCAATGGACTATCGCCAATGACACCGCTAATCTGGTTATTTACTATCACACTATGTATAACCGCAGAGTCAGAAAAATTGACCTGAAACAAATTGACTTTATCAACGGCAAAAAAACAACCATACCTTTGGATAAGGAGACAAAAGAAGACATAGAAGATGTGACAACCGATCTTAAATAGGACACGCTGAATATCTTAGAACCTATAATAATAAAGCCTTTCAAAGCTTTTTGCGTGTTGTGGTGCATGGACTTTAGAAACAGTCCTTAGATTGCTAATTCCCCCCCTTCTTGATTGGTCTGAGGGTTCCATTGATAAGGAGAGAATAAGTGAATCGATATGATTATTTTTCCGGTTTTTACGATAAAGTTTTACAAAAGGTAGAAATGTCGACCCTGCAAGATTTAAGGAGGCAATTTGTTCCAAAAATAAAGGGGAAAACCCTCGATATTGCCGTGGGAACAGGACATAACATTCAGTATTATCCTCCTGGATCACAAGTTGTTTTACTGGACAAGAGCCTAAAGATGCTGGAGTTATCGAAAGTAAAGGCAGAGGCTATTCATCATCAACTGAAACTTGAATTTCAACATGCGCCAGCAGAATTGCTCCCCTTTGAAGACAACACGTTTGATACGATTCTTTCAATTGATGTCTTCTGTTCAATAAAAAATCCCATGAAAGTTCTTCAGGAACTTCATCGAGTCCTAAAAAAAGATGGCCAAGCCATATTTGTTGAACACATGAAAACAGGAAAGAGGGTTAAGGATATCTTTCTCTCTATCATTACAGTCTTTACCTATTTGGCTGTTGGATCCTCAATGATAAGGCCTATTGATCAATATATACAATCATCGGAATTCAATGTGAAAGCTGTGACGGACTTAAAGGGAACTTTCAAATCATTTATATGTACTTATTAAGAAATATGAAAAAACCCTTTTTTTCAATAACCCCATGTGTAGATGGAAATTTGCTTACCTTTTTCATTGTAGAGAATCACACCATCTCCATCTGAATTAAAAAGATGGTCTCCTTCCCAGAATAAGGATCCCGTTCGATCAGGGCCAAAATATACTTTTATTGTTTCGTATGGTTGGATAATAGTTTGGCTAAAAGGGAAGATGCGTTTACTTGAAATACTGTACAAAAACCATCTGCTCAGATTCTTCTCAGTTGAACCCACATTTTTAATCTCAACATAAAGAGGTTTGCCGGAATACTTGACCGTTACGATTCTGACTAAATCCGAAGATGAGCTCATCACAATTTCAACGTTGCTTTTAGCGGCTTCTTTTTTCCAAAAACCCAATTTCTCATCCTTCGCCTGTTCTTGGGAATGGAGAAAGATTGCTTTAAAATCTTCTCTAATGAAATAGGAATCAGAAAAGAACCCATAACCGTTGGCAAGAAGATTGAGATTATGCATCACCCATTGCCCATTGACTTGATACCAGAGGTATGCCAATCTTCTGTTATATTGATCTTTTTCAGTTTGGTCATAGGTTAAATAAACGGTCGAGTAATAAGGACACAACTGTTTTGTAAAATCTGCTGCATTCGAAGAAAAGTAAGTATAATGTGGTTTGGCATTCGGATTATCCGGTGTCAAGACACCTAATAAGGTGATTGTTTCCACTTTTCCATCCAGATTCACTCGAATCGTATCGGCGTATAAATGCCCAATCACCTTGGCCACATCATAATCATAAGGAACAATGTCATAATCCCAATTAAATTCCACATTGTTGAAGATCAGCTGATTAGCAAATGAAATACAGATGATCACTATCAACGGTAAGATCAAAACATTTTTACAGTTTATTTTAACCACCTCCCAAAATGCATTTGAAACCGGATAGAGGCTTTTTGACCAGGTTATGTGATCAGTAGTAGTGATAAAAGGATGATTAAAAAAATCCCTTCGGTTTCAAGTCTGACGGGTTAGCCGACAACTGAGAGTTATTCAATGGGTTCATCTAATTGACGGTTGAGAAACTCAAGATTTTGTTTCAAAAAAGGGATAAAATCTTGTAATCCCTTCTCTATTTCGTCTTTTTTGTCTTCAACGGCATTTCTTTCAAAAATCTCCGCTGTCTGCATAAGACTGTCAAAACAAAGATTGGCTGCCTGTCCTTTGATGGAGTGAAAGAGATTGATCAAGATATCATTCGACATGCTGGCAATAGAGCTCTCTTCAAGTGTTTTGATTTTTTCCTGTAAATCCATTCGAAAAAGGTCCATGGCTTCATGGATCAGTTCTTTATTTCCGGCAAGCCGTTTGTATAACAGTTCTTTGTTATAAAAAACACGATGCCCTTTTGGGGGAACGGATCCGGTGATGTCTTCTTGCGTCATCAGCTGATCAAATAATACCCTTTCGATGGCATCGATAGTGACAGGCTTGGCGAGGTAGTCATTCATTCCAGATTGCAGGCATCTTTCACGCTCGCCGGTGACCACACCGGCAGTCAGGGCTATGATCTTGGTTGTTTTGTCAAACGCCCTGATGGCTTTTGTTGCTTCATAACCGTCCATCTTGGGCATTCTCACGTCCATGAAGATCAAGTCAACCATTTCTTCTTTGGCAAATCGAACGGCTTCCTCGCCATTTGAGGCTTCAATGATGAGGGCTTGTGGCAGTAATTGGCTGATCGTTGTTTTGGCAAAGAGCATATTCGTCGCATTGTCTTCAGCAATGAGTATCTTTTTGAAACCTTCAATTTTTGATAAATTGCGATCGGTTGTTTTTATACCGATCTGTTCTTCTGATTGCTCCGTTGTTTTTTGTTTATTAAGGCTGGAAAGAACGGGGATAAACTGAGACATCTTGATGGGTTTGAGTATGTTCGCCCCAACCGAGTACTTTTGGCAACCCAATTGTATTGATTCGCTTTCGGATGAGCTGTGCAAAAGAATAATTGGCAATTCATTGGAAGTGATCTCGAATTTCTCCCGAATCGTTTGAATCACTTCAATGCCGTTCATATAAGGCATGTGATAATCAATGATCAGTAAATCAAAATCCTGGCGTTTGGTGAGCAGTTCCAACCCCTCAAATCCGTTTTTCGCCTCAATGACACTCACGCTCAAGGATTCAAGATTTTCTCTGATTATCTTTCTGCTGTCCTCGTTGTCATCTATTAATAGAATGTTTCGGAATTCTTCAGGCAACCCGTTTCTTTGTTCTTCACAAGCTTGTGCTTTCAATGAAAGTGTGAAATAAAAAGTACTTCCCCTTCCCAACTCGCTTTTCAACTGAAGCTGTGAATCCATCATTTTCAACAAATGATTTGAAATGGCCAGGCCTAATCCCGTTCCACCGAATTTTTTGGTAGTGGAAAGATCTTCTTGGGAAAAGGCTTCGAAAATTCTGGTTCTGTTCTTTTCCCCGATACCGATACCGGTGTCTTCAACAAGGAAAGTAATGGCCGCCATTTGTTCGTTACTCTCATTGGTGGCTTCCTTATGAAAGACTTTTAATGCCACTTGTCCGTTTTCTGTGAATTTGATGGCGTTACCCAAAAGATTGACTAACACCTGTTTCAACCTGATGGCGTCTACCCATGCGTATTTTGGCACATGAGGGTTGACATCCAACAACAATTCCAGCTCTTTGTCCTGAGCTCGGAATTTGACGATGTCAATGATGTTTTCGCATAGCTGGTGGATGTCTGTTTTTTCGGGATTTAATTCCATCTTGCCTGCTTCAATCTTGGAGAAGTCCAGAATATCGTTGATAATATCCATGAGTGAATCGGCAGAATTTTTCACAGCTTGCATGTATTCCTGCTGTTTTTCTGTTAAACCGGACCTTTGAAGTAACTCCGAGAAACCGATAATGCCGTTAAGCGGTGTTCGGATCTCGTGAGACATATTGGCTAAAAACTCACTTTTCGCCCGGCTGGCTTCTTTGGCTTTTTCCTCCGTTTCCTTTTGCTTGGTAATATCAGTCATGACCGATAAATACACCTTTTCGTATTGATTGTCGATGACTTCTCCGGAAATAAGTCCGGTGAGCGTCTTTCCGTTTTTGGCTTTCATTTTCGCTTCTTTTTCTCGAATTCGGCCGGTACTCATCAATAAATCCGCCAAGTATTTTTGCTTTTCAGGGTCGACAAATAGGGCTAATTCCAGGCTTGTTCTTCCTAACACCTCTTGTTTTTCATAACCCAAAGTCTCCACAAAAGCACGATTAACGTCCAGAATCTTTTTGTCCTTTAGGGAGCTAACCGACATTAAGGCGGGATTTGATTCAAAAAGTTTTGTGAATTTGTCCAATGCCGCCTGCTGTCTAGATAAGTCTTTGGAGATGCCATAGATCACTTCGGTATCGTTCCATTTTCCAAACCAGACTTTGGTTTCCACCGGCAGTAAATCCCCGTTTTTCTTTTGAAGAGGCAATGGGCAAGTATCACGCTCACCTCTAAACATCTCTGCAAAGATTCGTTCTGCTTCGTCTCTTCTGTCGGCAGGATGAACATCAAGAATGTGCATTTTTAACAATTCGCCTTGGTCATAGCCAAGTTTCTCTGATACAGCCCGGTTGATAAACAGAATTTGACCTTCAACCGTTCCGACAAAAATCAAGTCATCCATACTCTGGAAAAATTGCTCAAAATTCTTTTCGCTGTTTTTTAGCCTTTCTTCCGCCCTTTTTTGATCGGTAATATCGATAGCCGAGCAAACAACGTATTCCACTTGTCCATCCTCATTGAGCTTTGGTGTTTTAATCACTGAAAGCAATCGGTTTTCACCACGGCCATCTGGAGCCCATTCTTCGTTTTCAACGGTCACTTTTTGAGTAAAAACCGTTCTATTGCCTTCACGACATTGCTCCACGACAGATGCCGGCAAGAGCTCATACATGCTTTTATAGGCGATTTCTTCTTTCTGCTTTCCCAAAAAATTGGCATGTGCTTTATTGACGGCTCCATATGTAGACTCATCCAGCAAATACCATACCTGTGTTTTGATGTTATCCAAAAGGATCCTTTGAGATTCCTCTGCTTTTTTTATCTTGTCGATGTCTACATGAACCCCAACGGCTCGACTGGGCTTGCCGTTTTCGCCTTTTTCAAAGGCCTTTCCTTGGCTGGATATCCATTTGTAATGTCCGTCCTTGCACTTCAATCTATACTCCATCGAATAAGGTTCGGCATTTTTTAAATAGTCAAACAGCTTTGGTATAATGCGCTTTTTATCTTCCGGGTGAAGTAATTTCTCCCAACTTTCAATTCCCATTGGAAATTCTTCTGGTTCGTATCCCAGCATTTTGAAATAACCCGGACTGAAATACATGTTGTTGTTGGTCATATCCCAATCCCAAAAGCCGTGTTCTCCAGCATCCATTGCCAGTTGAAGTCGGCTGTTCATCAATGCCATTTTTCTTTCGGATTCCCGGAGTTCTGTGACATCACGAATCGTTCCTGCAATTTGGGCTTTTTCCGAAGAAGAATCCAAATGAAAGGTGCTAATCTCCACATAGCGCTTTTCACCTTTTTTTGTAACAATCCGAACCTCAGGGACATAGTTTTCCCATTGTCCTTTTTGTTTCATCTCCTCAATCTTAGCCAAGGATTCCGGATGAAGAAACTCCCAGGATTTTTTCCCAATCACTTCATCCCGGTCAAATCCATGAATCTTGAGAAAACTGTCATTGACCTCTTCAATATAGCCATCAACAGAGCGTATATACATCCCGTCACGGGAATTTTGAAACAGCTTCTTAAAACGCTCTCCGTTTTGAGAAAGGCTTCTTTCCGCCTGTTTCCTACCTGTGATATCCATGAAGATAGCGGACATCAAAAGGGGTTGTCCGTCATCGGACCTTTGAATAACGCTGCCCCTTTCAGCAATCCATATCCAATTACCGTTTTTATTTTTTATCCTCAAATCACATTCATAGAGGTTGTTTTCACCTGAAAAATGCCTTCTTAATTCGTCTTCTCTCTTTTTCAAATCATCAGGATGGATGAGACTTTCCCATTGTTCACATGCGACCGGGGCGAATTCTTCCAAACGGTAACCGAGAATCTTGGCCCAGTATGCGTTCAGTTCCATCTTGCCCGATTGAATATCCCAAATCCAGGTGCCGACAGCGGAACCTTCGATGATATTTTTATACTTTTCTAAGGAGCCTTCCATAGGGCATCACCTGCTTAAAAAAGGGTGTAGATCTCTCAAGTATTCTTCCTCATATCTATGAAAAATTTAAAAAACCTCGACTCTATACTATCATTTTATCATATTTCTGGCCCTAATAAGGCAAATTATCGTTTACCGGTCCGGTTACATTGAGATAGTCCCAAAGGGCGATGCAGAAGATAAGCAGAAAATTTTACTGAATTGATACAGCACAAAAAAAACCGGACATTCACTTCTGTCCGGCTTTCTTATTTTCTGGACACCGCTTCATACTGACGATTCCAGTGTCTCATACTGGTGGCGGCGGTCAGATTCTATCTTAGTGTCAAATTCGTCAGTTGGGGGCTTGTTGATTCCCCTGTATAAACTAAAAAAGGCACTTAAATTGATACTTAAAAGTCAACTTCCTATCATCGACATAATAATTATAACATAAGAATTGAGTGAAAATAAAACGTGTAGTATAATAAACATGTCAGCTGAAAAAGGAGTTGATAATAATGAGTGACATGAAACTTTATGGCGGAAAATACAGCTATACAGGAAAATATAAACAACAGGATGATGGCTCCAGTATACTGGAAGTCACTGACTTTGAATATGATGGTAAGTATTTTCAACCCTCTGAACATTTGAAATTGAAAATAACTCAACGTGATGAAGGCGGCGGATGGATTGCTATAACCGATGATTCAATCGGAGTTAATGAGGGTGGAAAAGACCTTGAAGAAGCCCTTGGAAACGCCTTCATGGATGCTGCATTGCAGTACGAAGAGTTAGTAAACGATGAAGAGCCTATGACCGAAAAGCTGAAAACGATTAAGGATAAAGTTAGTACTTGGTTGGCTTTTTACACATTCTATTTTACACCACCATATCATTTATAGAATTTTGCTTCAACCAAACTGCAAAAGGGTCTACAATCTTGGCTACAGCATTTATATTCCTTAATCTAGATTTCATTCGATTTGGGTGA
>CAYYNI010000051.1:0-12629 GCA_964472765.1 uncultured Thermotogaceae bacterium
TGATATTAAAAATCGATCAAACCGGAAACACCCTGAAAGGAACGTTATTTGAATTTATCTATAAAATCGAATTGTCAGGAACCATCGGAGAGGATGATCAGATCAGTTTAGAAGTTGAGCTTCCTTCTGACTTACAAGAAAGAGTACCAGACACAATGACATTAGAACTAACCTGTAAAGCGGAAGGCAATAAAACTATATTCAACAAGCAAGCAACAAAACTCGCCGATGGGGAATTATCCAACTCAAATAGCCCTGGTTCAGCCACTGAATTTGAAGGCACAAAATTCGCTTTATGAACAAAACCCATTCCTTTTTCATCCTTAAGAAATGTCATCACTTTTTTGATCAATAGCTAATGTGCGCAAAAACAGCAGAACTGATTATGTTTTTTTTACAAAAAGGGTATCTATTGGGATTCATTTTCTTATTATCCACTGGTGCTTTTTCTGAAGCCAAAGGAATAATAAAACTATTTCCACCCTTTGAATTCGAATCCTTTGACGGTTCAACCATCACTCAATCAGCGTTAACCACTCTCAATATCACACTCATCATTTACGGCAACCCCGATGCATTAACAAATAATCGAGCGCAGCTGGATCTGATTCTGGAACATATCAAAACAGAAGGCAAAGCAGACCAGCTGCTTTATACCATCAATTTCGCTTCTTATCCTCGCCTGATCAGAGGCATTATTAAAAATCAGATGAAAAATAACGCAAGAAAATTGGGCATCAATATCTACGCCGATTGGGATGGAATGCTTTGCAACCATTATCAGTTGGACACGAATTTAGTTGCCTTTTTTCTCATCACGGAAGACGGGATGATTCCCGATTGGTTTTATTTCAAAAATGCCCAGGATGCCTTGATTCAAATCGAATAAGCCTTTTGGTAATACACTTTTAAAAAGCGGCTAAAAAACAAAGTACCGTCCAATAACTGTCATCCCTTCTTAAAGTCTTAATTTTTCTTTTCCTGTATAATACCAATCGTTTGAATCAATCTAACGGATGAAGGTGATGAACGTGAAAAAGGCGGTATTTATTCTAAGCAAAGAAAATTGTTCCAAATGCGAGCAGGCCAAAAAAGACCTCTCCGCTAAGGGACTGAATATCATCGAAATTCCCATGGAAACCCTTTCCAAAGAAGCCAAACAATCCATAGTCAACATTAGAAAAGCCTTCGGCATCGATCGGATTGACCTTCCTCTCATTTTGGATTCAAAGATCTATTCGGGATACAATCCGAAAGAATGGGAAGAAGAAACGGAGTGAACATCGGCTAATACGTGTCGATTTGTTTTTTGATCATCCCGATTTCTCTTGAATGCGCTTCGGACTCTCCGGGCGTCTCTAAACTCAACGGCAAGTCTTTTAGCGCTGGATGCGCAATCACATTCACGATGGCTTTTAAGCCCAGTTCTCCTTCACCAATCATTGCATGCCTGTCTTTATGAGAGTTATAGGGCGTTTTAGAGTCATTGATGTGAAAGGCCCAAAGCCTTTCCAGACCGACCGTTCGGTCAAATTCATCCAGCACATCGTCCAAATGATTGACAATGTCATAACCGGCGGAGTACAGGTGACAAGTGTCTAAGCATACGCCTAAGGATTGATTGTCACTCACTGATTCACTGATGGTCTGGAGCTCTTCAAAGGTCGAACCGATTTCAGTGCCTTTGCCGGACATCCCCTCAAGCAATACCCTTTGATGAGGATGAACGTGCATGGCTTCATTCAAAGCCTGAACAATCCATTTTATGCCTATTGTCGCCCCTTGACCCACATGAGAGCCGGGGTGAAAAATGTACAGGCTTTCAGGTAAAGACTTCAACCTTTGAAGGTCATCCTTGAATAAATCCAAAGCAAAGTCTCTGATCTCTTTTTTGTCGGAGCATAAATTCATGGTATAGGAGGCATGAGCCAGTAAAGGCCCGAATTTCCTTTCTTTCATGAATTCAACGGCTTTGGCAATATCTTCTGCATCTATTTTTTTGGCCTTGCCCCCCCTTGGATTTCTCGTAAAGTACTGAAAGGTGTTTGCACCGATTGAATCCGCCAAAAGGGCTGTTTTGTAAAATCCCCCTGATATTGAAAGATGGCATCCCAAAAACATCCTAACGCCTCCTGTTATTTTTTTTACTTCATTCTGTTATACTCAACCAACTGAAAAGATAGGCGGTGAGACCTTGTTCGATTTTGTAGCCTTTATTTCATATGTTGCCATTGTCATGTATACCCCCGGGCCCAACAACATCATGTCCATGACACATGTTCAACGATACGGTTACAGAAAAACCCTTGATTTTATGCTGGGAGTGTTGACCGGTGTTTCATTCCTGGTCTTCATCAGTTGTTATTTCAATTTGTTTTTATTTGAAAACGTTGCGTTCTTCAAATCAATCGTTGGCCCGCTTGGTGCCCTTTACATGCTTTATCTGGCTTGGGTCATCATCAAACCCGAAAAAGAAAATGATAGCGGAACAACCGGCAAAGGGTACGCCAACAAAGCACTTATCTCTTATCCTTCCGGGGTATTGCTGCAATTTCTAAACCCCAAAGGCGTGATCTTTGCCTTGACGGTCTCTTCCAATTTCATTCTACCATTCTTTGACTCGAATTGGGTGTTTATCCTCTTTTCTGTCAGTATGGGCATGGTGGCTTTTTCATCGGTTTCGCTTTGGGGCTGGTTTGGATCGTTGTTCAACCGCTTTTTCAGCCGATACGGAAAGGTCTTCAACTATCTGATGGCTGGTTTTCTCGTTTATTCCGCCATTTCAATTTCTGGCATTTTAACTCTTTTTTCGTAAGTTTTCATCAAAAATTGGTACTCAAAAAAAAAGCGGGGTAGAACCCCGCTTTTAAGCATAATCAACTTCCTTTATTCAGCTTCGTTTAGAATTGTTATTCTTCCCTCGATTTCAGGGGCAATCAATTCTACATCCTGAAGATATTCTTTAAAGGCATCCCTGAGGAAATGCTTGGTTCTCAATACTTCTTTACATCCGACCAACATGGTAAACAGGTCTCCGCCGCCGGTTAAAAAGTCATTGGCAGCAAGCGTATAGTTTTTATCCAGGTTAATAGGTTCTCCTTTGATCGTGATAGATTGTATGCGTTCGCCCGGTGCTTTTGACGCATCGAAGGTATATGACATCCCTGAGACTTGCAAGAAACCACCAGCAGCAGAGGGATACCAAGACACACCATGTTCAAGTGTTTCCCAGATTGTTTTTCCCGTTGCTTCGACAACAACTACTGTATTGTCAAAAGGAAGAACGGTGTAAATGTCCTTTATTGAAATTTCTCCCTTTTCGATACTTGCCCTGACACCACCGCCATTTTGAATAGCCACATCCGCATTGGTTAAGGCGATAAGACTATCTGCTATGACATTGGCCAAATTGGATTCCTTTAATCTGACCGTTGAACGCTCTCCATCTAAATTAACTTCTGACTCACCTACTACATTGTTCAGCTTCTCATCCATAGCGGACAAATACTTATCTGCCAACAATTTCGCAAACGGATCTTCTTTGAGATTTTCAGACATGAACACATTCGAAAAATTGACTCCGATCATTTCGTTGTTCCAGAAATTGATGTTTAGTTGTCCGATCATTTCTGCATGTTTACCGGCTGAAACCAGATAACTGTTTCCCATTTTCTTTGGGAAAGCAACGATATCATTTCCACCGCCAAGGACAAAGTCAAAGCCTTCAACCTGTTCGGTTATTTTTCCATTGTCTCCATGGCAGTGAACCAATCCGATGACAACATCGGCAACATCTCTTACTTCATTGACATATCTTTCTGCGGCATCAAAATGATCCATGAAGACAATGCCTTCCACATTTCTCGGATGGGTATACCAGGCACTACTATCATCCGTTAAACCAATGATAGCAAAAACAATGCCATCGATTTCTACAAACACATAAGGACTTAAAAAGTCCGGATAGCCTGCGTCATGATAAGTATTGGCTGAAAGGAAAGGGAAATTGGCTATGGACGCATTCCGCTCCATAACATCAAACGGGAAATCAAAATCATGATTACCCAGTACCATGGCATCATAGCCCATCATGTTCATGATATTCATCACCGGTTCGCCTTCAAACAGATTTGCCACGTTGGTATTGTAGGGCGCATCTCCTATATCCAGCATTAAGAGATTAGATTGTCTTTCTCTCATTCGCTTGACATATTCGACCATCTTAGCCATACCCCCGATGAAGTACTTTGCTCCACTGGGTTTGTAGGGTTCAACGTGTCCATGAATATCTGCAGTGATCAGCGTCGTTACTGTCTTAAATCTTGAATCTCCAATAACGCTAAAAAGAATTGCCGCTGCTTGTTCCCGGGTAAGGTTTTCTTCAGCATAAAGCAATTCAATCGGATAAGCCACTAGTTGCTGTTCCAGCATTTCCAAAGGCTTTTCACAATCAATCCCAAACACAATCTTACCCATCATTGTGGCAAAATCAACACCTGAAATTCCTGAATCTGGTGTAAATGCATCAGCCGGTTCAACAATTCTGGCGGCTGACAAGCCTTCAATATAACGTTCATTCTCATTTGCTTTGGTATCTTTAAAAGAGGGGACTGTAAAAGTTTCATTTATCACTCCCAGTCCATTTGAATACTCAAACTTTTTCTCCACTTCTTCCTCAATATACATGGGTTCGATCTCAGCAAGGAAAAATGCCTTTACTAACCATGCTGCGGCATCATCTTTCGTCAATTCTTCCTGTGGGTAAAACTCGTACCCGTTTTCAACAACCCCCTGTTCAAATAATCCCTGAATGGCGTAAGCATATACGCTGTCATGAATATCGTTAAACTTGCAATCAACTGAAAAACTGGTTGAAACGAATAACAAAGACATCATAACAATGGCAGTTAAGATCAATCTTTTCATAGAATAATCTCCTCCTTAAAAGAATTAGTATTATCATTATACACTTTATTTTTGCGAGAAAGATGAATTTTTTTTAAGGTTTGCTCATTATTATCTAAAAAGGATAGCATATGTCATACCTTTTTTTGAGAAATATAGTATAATCTCATTCGGCACTTGTTTAAAGTCCTACAAAGGAGAATTTATGGAACGAAATTTAACTGAAGGCAGTTTGTTGAAAAACATTTTATACATGTCCATCCCCACCATGTTGGGGTTTGCAGCCCAAACCTTGTATGATCTGGCCGACATGGCTTGGATCGGGAGGATTTCACCGGAGGCTTTGGCAGCTGTTACCATTTTAACCGGTATTTTCTGGCTGGTTGAGGTTTTAAACGAAATCATCGGAACCAGTTCAGTCTCTTTAATCTCACAGAATTTCGGGGCAAAAAACTATGATCGAACAAGAGTATGTATCGAACAGACTTTGACGTTTAAAATGTTCGTTTCGCTGATCGCCATGGCCATCCTGCTGGTCTTCATGAAACCGCTGATTGGCTTTTTCACAGATGATCCTATGGTTCAAAAGGATGCCTTGGATTACGGGTATTTGAGAATCTTCTTTTTGCCGGTAATGTACACGACCTACAGCATTTATACTTCCTTAAGATGTGTGGGCGATTCGAAAACCCCCATGATCCTCATGTTCGTTTCAGCCAGTTTGAATATCGTTCTGGATCCGATCTTTATCTTCGAGCAAATTCCGCTGTTGAACATACCCGGCATGGGTTTGGGGGTGTTGGGAGCGGCTTTGGCAACGGTTATTTCCATCAGTGTAGGCTTTGTCTTTGGCCTTTTTGCTCTGTTCTCCAAAAAAAGAAAAATTAGGCCTTCGCTTCGGGGATTGTTCCGTTTTGATTTTCCCATCGATAAAAAACTCATGACCATTGGTTTGCCCACCGGGATAGAAGTGCTTTTTAGAAATTCCGCCAACCTGATCATTCTCAAACTCATTACCATTTACGGAACTACCGCTGTTGCAGCACTGGGAATCGGCCAAAGATTGTCAGGGTTCGTTATCATGCCTTTATTGGGCCTTTTTATGGGTAGCAGCACCGTCGTCGGACAGAACCTGGGTGCTGAATTGAAAG
Organism: uncultured Thermotogaceae bacterium; assembly: GCA_964472765.1. Taxonomy (GTDB): domain Bacteria; phylum Thermotogota; class Thermotogae; order MWEM01; family MWEM01; genus JASUTC01. The sequence continues at coordinate 6,057 of CAYYNI010000051.1, forward strand.
AGCGTGCCATTAAAACCACCAAATACGCCGCCGGTTTGGGATCTGTATTCATGATTGCCATATCCCTTCTAACCTTTATTTTTGCCAAACATATCATGATGATATTCACCGTTGATCAGAATGTGATTCAAATGGGAATCCCCATGCTGAGAATCATCATCCCGTCCTATATCTTCCTGGGAATTGCCTTCGGATGGGGTTCGGGCTTTTCCGGTGCCGGTCATAACCTGCCGTTTCTTATCTCGGCAATCGTATCACGCTGGTGCGTACAACTCCCGTTTCTATATATCACGGTCTCTTTGCTCAACCTGAGCATATACTGGATCTGGTTTGGCTTTATCGCCTCAGAAATCGCTGAGTTTATTGTTATGGGTGTGGTGTATTTCAAAGGCTCATGGAAGGACAAACGGGTTTCACACATTGTTTGAACCGTTTGACCCTTTTTATCCATAACGGATTTGTTTCTGCGAGCCTTTTAAACCCGTCAACTATCCCAGATCTTTCTTAATTTGTTATAATATCTCAGGTAAGATCAAAAGGAGTTGATCATCTTGGATCTTCTGATTAAAAATATCAAACAAATTGCCTCTCCCATTGGTAACAAAGCCAAAAAAGGCAAAGACATGGGACGGCTCTCCATACATGAACACATGGATATACTGGTGAGAAACAGTATCATCGAACAAATGGGGCATAATCTGGAATTGCCGGCGGACTTTGAAGGCCATATCATCTGTGCAGATGATCTGGTTGCCACACCCGGATTTATCGATCCCCATACGCATATCCCCTTTTACGGTTTTCGACATGATGAATTCTTTATGCGTCAGCAGGGATTGTCCTATATGGAGATCATGCAAAAAGGTGGGGGAATTGTTAACACTACAAAAGCCGTCAGAAAGGCCTCTATTCATGATTTAATCGAGTTTAATCTGAAATTTGCCAATGAAATGTTCCGAAAAGGCGTGGTGGCTTTCGAAGGAAAGAGCGGCTACGGATTAGACACCGATTCGGAAATCAAGCAGCTGAAAGCCCTGGAGAAGATAGAGGAATTAGGCTGTCAAAAGGTCGTGAAAACTTTCCTGGGACCCCATGCCCTGGCTCCTGAATTCGCAGATTACGATTCTTATTTGGAAATGATCATCGAGCAAATGTTACCTCAAGTGAGAAAAACCTTTGAAGGGGAGTTGTTTGCCGACATCTTCACCGAAGACGGTGTTTTTACAGTTGAACAATCAAGACGATATCTGGAGGCAGCAATAAAAAACGGCTTTAAAATCAGGCTTCATGCTGATGAAATCAAAGATATCGGAGGAAGCTCCCTGGCCAGTGAACTTCATGCTCATTCCGCAGATCATTTGATTTGTATTCAAGATGAGTCCATCCTTAACCTCTCTAAGGGCCGCACCATCGCCACATTGCTTCCCGGAACTTCCTTTTTCTTGGGCAAACCATTTGCCCCCGCCAGAAAACTCATCGATGCGGGTGCCGCTGTGGCACTGGCAAGCGATTTTAACCCCGGCTCATGCACCATCAGCGACCCGACGATCATCGCCCATCTGGCTTCCTCGAAGTTGAAAATGACACCGGAGGAGATCATTACGGCGATGACATTGAATGCCGCCGCTGTGATCAACCTGGAAGCCGACTGGGGATCATTGGAAGTGTCGAAATATGCCGGCATCATCTTATGGGACATTCCAGATTACACATTCATCCCGTATTTTCCCGCTCATCAAACGATTCACACCGTCATCTCACCGAAAAAGGCATTGCGTGTCAAGGCATGTTTATAGAGAACTCCTCAACGGATGACATCCTCGAACGCTTTGGTGAAAAATACAAAGGCAAATTGAAATTCACCGGAATGAAGCATCCCAGAATCAAGCAGGTGCAATCCATCATCAAAAACACCAAATCCAATCCCCGTAATTTGATGGTAGTGGAGGGCTTTTGGGGCGTTCAATTATGCATGGAAAAGAAACTGGAAATCGATGCAGTGTTTTTCTCTCCCCAATTGTTTTTGTCTGCAGACGCTTATCAATTAGCAGATATACTCATCGAACAGGAAGGCCCTTATGACCGCTGTCTGGTTTCCGACAAAGTCTTTTCGAAAATCAGCGAATACAAAAAACCGGATGGATTGCTGGCGGTTTGCTCTCTTCCGCACTATGATTTCAACGATATTTTACCTGCACCCAAAAGTGCGTATGTCATTCTCGACAGTGTAGAAATCCCAGGAAATATTGGAACAATCCTGAGAAGCTGCGACGGCGCAGGGGTACAAGCGGTCATCATCTGTAACCGACGGGCACGCCTAACCCATCCAAAGGTCCTTAAGGGCAGTCAGGGTGCCGTTTTCACTATTCCCATTGTGGAAAAAGAGGTTGCGGAAACCATCCGTTGGCTTGAAGAAAATAATATCGGCATCGTCTTGACGGATACCGATGCACAAACCGAATACCATCACATGGCGTACCCGTCAAAAGTAGCTTTTGTGGCGGGTTCTGAGCGCTACGGAATCAGCAAAGAGTGGTATCACCACGCCGGAATGCTTGTAAAAATACCCATGAGTGGCTCATGTGATTCACTGAACGTGGCTGTTTCTACGTCAATAATCGTATATGATGCTTCAATGAAAATGAAAGGATGAAAAAAATTGAAATTTTACTTTGAAACTTACGGATGCCAGATGAATGTCAACGATTCGGAGATCATGAAAGGCATCCTGGTACAAAAAGGACATGAAATTACCACTCTGGATGAGGCGGATGTGGTGTTGGTCAACACCTGCGCTGTCAGACAGAAATCCGAAGAAAAGGCCTATGCGTTTATCGGCAGGCTGAACAAGATGAAAAGAGAAGAAGGCAGAAAGATTAAAGTGGGTGTTTGTGGCTGTGTCGCAGATAAAGAAAAAAAGGCTTTGTTGAGAAGACAGGGGGTGGATTTCGTTTTCGGAACGCGTGCCATCACCCGAATTGAAGAAAACGCTCTTAAAGCTGTAAACGGGCAAAGATTTCTCGATTTTTCAGATACTTTGGATGAGATTGACCATCACACCCCGGCGATGAGAAATTCCTCCCATCACGCATGGGTCACCATCTCCTACGGGTGCAATAAATTCTGTTCTTACTGCATCGTCCCCTATACACGGGGAAGGGAACTAAGCCGTCCCTTCGATGATATCGTTGCCGAATGCCGACAGCTGGCACAAGACGGGTATAAAGAAATCACCCTGTTGGGACAAAATGTGGACTCCTACGGTTTGGATGTGGCGGATGAAAAAGTAACCTTTGCCAATCTCCTTCAAGCCGTTTCTCAAATAGACGGGTTGCAGCGCATTTGGTTTTTGACTTCCTACCCTTCCGACTTTTCAGACAAGGTCATCGACGTCATGGCACAGGCAGACAATTTTGCACAATCCATTCATCTGCCGGTTCAATCGGGAAGTGACCGTATTTTAAAGGCCATGAACAGAAGATACACCAGAGCCCAGTATTTGGAACTGATCGATAAAATCAAAAAGGGCCTGCCCGGTGTCTCACTCACCAGTGACCTCATTATCGGCTTTCCTGGTGAAACACAAGAAGACTTTATGGACAGCGTCAATCTGGTCAAAGAAGTGGGCTATGAGAAGGTCAACCTGGCCATTTATTCGCCACGCAAGGGAACCCTTGCCGAGCAGAACATGACAGACGATGTTCCCTTGGAAGAAAAAAAGAGAAGGCTAAACTATCTTTTGGATATTCAGAAAGAAATGAACCGCACCGTCAATGAAATGTATCAGGATAAAGTGGTGGACGTGATCGGTGAGGCTGTTCTGCCCAGAAAACCACACCTGATCTACGGCAGAACATCCAGAAACAAGATCGTCATTTTTGAAGCCGATGCAAAAGAGATCGGTGAATGGAAAAAAGTGAAAATTCACCGGGTCTCAGCCGGTCCCCTTTATGGAGAGGTGGTGTAAAAGGTGTCTGACAAGAAGCTTACCCCTATGATGCAACAGTATATGGACATCAAATCACATTATCTCGATGCCATATTACTGTTTCGGCTTGGGGATTTTTACGAAGCCTTTTTTGAAGATGCCAAACGGATCTCCCGTGTTTTACAGCTGGTATTAACCCATCGAAATGGCAATGACATGGCGGGAATCCCTCATCATGCACTCACAAACTATCTAAAAAAACTGGTGGAGGCCGGATTCAAGGTCGCCATTTGCGATCAGGTGGAAGATCCCAAACAGGCAACGGGAATCGTTCGGCGTGAAGTCACCCGGGTGGTCACACCCGGAACTGTCATCGAAGATTCTATTCTCCAGGAAACAACCAACAGCTATATGGCATCCGCCATGCAGTCCGGCAACGCCTATTTTTGCGTGTTATTGGATATCTCAACCGGGGGTTCCATGGTGTTTCAAAGAAAATCGTGGGCGGAAATCGAAGACATCGTAAAAAAATTTGGAACCGTTCAACTTCTTTATCCCGAAGGATTTGAGGATGAACATGCCATTCGGCAATTAAAAAAACAGTTGAGAGGTCTTTACACTGAACCCCTTCCCAAATGGTATTACAATCACGATGAAGCGGTGAATCAATTAAAAAGAGTGTTTGAGGTGGGCGATATCACATTCCTGGAGCTTCCCACTGATGCCTGTGCCCTCTACGGGGCCACTTTAAAATATTTAGATTATCAGCACATGGATGCCTTTGAACATTTAAGCCGACCCGTTTACATGAATGACCAGCAGCGGCTGCTCATTGATAACACGACGGTTGAAAACCTGGATTTGATCGGTGATGCCAAAGAAAAACGTTCCGGCTGTCTGTTCAACGTCATCGACAGAACGGTTACATCGTTGGGCAGGCGAAAACTGAAAGAATGGCTGTTATCACCTTTGAGAAGTCTTGAAGCAATCACAAACCGGCTCGACCATGTCCGTCAACTGATAGATGGCGAGTGGTTGCTTTTATCAGTGGAAAAGGCCCTGGACGAGGTCTACGACATCGAAAGAATCATCTCCAGACTGTCCTATAAAAAGGCCACACCCGCTGATTTGGTTTCCTTGAGATCGACACTGGAAGTCATCCCCCGAATCATGGCGCTGTTGGCGGATGAACCGGTCTTTGGGGATATCCTCAGGCAACTGGATCCCTTAGAAGAACTTAAACGCCTTTTAAACAACGCCCTCTATGACGAACCTGAAAGTCAAATCGGATTGGGTAAAACCATAAGAGAAGGATTTGACGAAGAACTGGACGACTATCGTGAATTACTGACCGGCAGCTCAAAAAAATTAAGAGAGCTGGAAGACTACGAACGGGAAAGAACCGGCATTTCCACGCTGAAGATCAGACAAAACAAAGTATTTGGTTATTATATCGAAATCTCCAAAGCCCACAGCGCAAAAATTCCGGACGATTACGAAAGAAAACAGACCTTGGTCTCCAGTGAACGCTATATTAGCGATGCCTTAAAACCCATTGAGGAAAAGCTGACTATGGCAGCCGAACGGGTGGAAACCCTGGAGCGAGAAGCCTATCGGCGATTGATGGAACAATCCGTTGCCTTTATCCCCCAACTGAAAGAGAATGCCCACGCCTTAGCTTGTTTAGACGCTTTTGTTTCATTGGCTAAAATCGCTGTGGAAAAAAATTACTGTGAACCTTGTTTCAACCGTGATCGCCGTTTTCAAATCCAGGATGGCCGTCATCCCGTCGTGGAATGCTTCGAGGACAATTTCATTCCCAACGACATCTCACTGGATCAAAACGGCTCGTTTATCATCCTTACCGGACCCAACATGTCCGGTAAATCCACTTATTTGCGCCAAACAGCCTTAATCTGCCTCATGGCACAAATGGGTTCGTTTGTCCCGGCAACAAAAGCCAATCTGCCAATCCTGGACAGAATCTTTACGCGTATTGGCGCCAGAGACGATCTATCCTCGGGGAAAAGCACCTTTTTGGTGGAAATGTCCGAAACCGCCACCATCCTCAACAATGCCACTCAAGACTCGTTGGTGATTTTAGACGAGGTGGGCAGGGGAACCAGCACATACGATGGGATCAGCATCGCCTGGGTGGTGTCGGAATACCTTCACAATACGATTGGCTCATACACCATCTTCGCCACCCATTATAACGAACTCACCGAGCTGGCGAACCTGTACGAGGGAATGAAAAACATGTGCGTCAAGGTGCTGGAAGAGGATAATGCCGTGGTTTTTCTCCACAAGGTCGAAGCGGGTATTTCTTCCAAAAGTTACGGAATCGAAGTAGCAAAGATCGCCGGCTTGCCAAAAGAAGTCGTTTACAGAGCTCATGAAGTGTTGGATACCATCACAGAGGAAAAAAATCTGGAAGGAAAAGTACGGGTATTGGGTTTTAAGCAGATGGATGAGATCAGGAAAAAGAGTCAAAAGACCTCCAAATTGAAGAAACGAAAAACCCAACAACTGTCAATTTTCTTAAGAGGTGATTGTGATTAAAATACTAACCCCTGCTGAAATGAACCGCTGTGATCAAGCAACCATCCAAAACGGCCTGCCTGCCATTGTTCTTATGGAACGGG
>CAYYNI010000052.1:0-12562 GCA_964472765.1 uncultured Thermotogaceae bacterium
CAGTGTAAGAAATAGCGTTACTGCTATGAATCAAAATTTCTCGGATTATGACAGACGCGTAAAAAGCGTTGAAAGCCTTCTTGGTGGTGTAAACGTTTTAGAACTGAAGAGCACCGTTTCTAAAAACGCTGACACCGTTTCTGCCATGCAAGGGACTGTCAACAACATGAGTTCTATGCTAGGAACGCTTGAAAAGGACATCGCTTCCAATTCTTCAAGGCTTGGAACATTGGAATCTTCTTTATCAGCACAAAAACTCCAGGTCAGCAATATGTCCAAGAGCTTTGATTCTTTGGGTACACAGATTGAAAACATGGCTGCTGATTATGAAAGCTTCAAAGGCGACATACTGCCTAAGGTTTCCAAAAACAGCTCAGATGTTCTTACTAATTCCCGAAAAATCCAAGAATTGGATCTTAAGATTGATGCTACATCACAGGAGTTAAACGGAAAACTGGGCTTACCTACATGGCTTGGTGTTGGCGGAGTTGTTCTGGGAGCCGCTGGAATAGGATTGGGAATTTATAATTATCTCGAGATAGCAAAGATCGTGAAACAGCTTAACGAGATGTAATTTATTGAAAACTTTTTTTAAAAAAGGGACAATCGTTTGATTGCCCCTTTTTTTATATGAATAATACGATTATATCTCTCAAATCATGGAACCGATATCCAAAAAATGATAGTTGTATCTTTTACTCAAAAGGTGTTTTGCTCAAAATATGTAACCCTTAGTTTAAAATAAAAAAAGACGGATAAAAAACAATCCGTCTTTTTTTTGTCACATCTATCCTTATTATTCAGTGATTTTTGTCTTCTCTTTCATGAACATTTTATGAATTGGGGATTCATCGTAATCTGCCTGTGCTAACGCTTCTTTTTCCATAATCAGTTTGGCATATTCCGGATCGTTTTTCTCCAATTTGTCCATTTTTTCCTTTAAATCGTCTTTGCCAATTCTTCCTTGTATTCTATCGATACCCTCACCATATGAGCTGCCTCTTGTTTCCATATCCACGATTCTCTTCTGCCATTCGGCTTCCCAGATGGGATCCAAAGTCCTTGCCGCTTCAGCTGCATAAGCATCCAATGTGGGCGCTAACTCGTTGATGATCACTTCGGCACCTTCATGTGTCGGCTTGGCTCCGTTTCGCTTGACAACATTTCTCAACACTTGAGGGTTATCAATGATCATACAAGGTCTAAGTAAATTGTCGGTATGGGGTTGATGCGCTCTGATATCTGTGAAGAAAGGTGATTTCAAACATTCAAGCAATGATTTCTCTCGGATATTGTCGGTAGCAAAATGTGCAAATATACACGGTTCTACATCTCCCCTGTGGTTGATGTGCAGGTATCTTCTGCCGCCTGCTATACAACCATGAACAAAAGGAGCATCCGCCCAGAAATCCATGATGTAGATGGGCTTTTCGTTCCTAAACTTCTGGATAAAGTCACCGTATTTGTAACGTTGTTCAGGGCTAGGCATAAATTTCACTGCTTCTTCCGGATCTCGTCCTACCGGCATGTAAAGAAAATTCCACGCATAAATGACGCCCTTATCTCTCCATGACATATAAAAATCCGGGTCAGTCATCAAATTATAATTATGCTTGGTCAAAACCAGTGACATCCCAAACAAGAGATTTCTCGCCTTCATTCTTTCCATGGAGGCAATTACCTTTTCATATACACCTTCTCCACGCATATAATCGGTTTCTTCTTTATCACCATTGAGAGAAAATGCCACGACTACATTTTTTAATTCTTTCAATCTGTCGGCTACTTCCTCACTGACCAAAGTTCCATTTGTGAATACCTGGAATAGACAATCAGAATTCTCCTCAAAAATATCAGCCATTTCCCAAAATCTCACGAAAGGCTCTCCACCAAGTATGGTAAAGAAATGGGTTCCTAGTTCCTTGGCCTGGTTGATTATATCTCTGATCTCATCCAAACTCAAATCATCTTGCTGAGTATACTCTCCGGCATAACATCCTCTACATCTCAAGTTACACCGCATAGTGGGGCTGATGAGAATGGTGTAGGGTGCAACGATACCTTCCTTTTCCTGTAGCTGATTATTGGTTTGCATCCACTTGAGACTGACATTGACAAACATGTTTCTCATGAAGGTCTTGACCTGTTCCACGTCTCTGGACAATAATTCAATAAACCACTGTTTACTTCCGGGATTAGCGTTGGCCCATGTTAAAAATGCCTCGAACTGATTATTGCCTGAAGGGAACATCTTATCCAATTTCTCAAGCGTACTAACGAGTTTATCGAAATTTTTTTCTGGATTTTTGTGAACAAAACCGATTGCCTGATCAAGAAGCTGTCCGATAACTGCTCCCTGTGCTTTTTGTTTCAATGTTTGTTTGATAGCCATGATTTCTCCTCCATTTTTATCTGTATTCTCTCAGAATAGATTTTACCATTTAGTAAAAAAAAGTCAAGGGGAATAATTTGACCGTTTGGTAAAATTTTCCTACCCTTGACATCATAATATTCAAACTATTATTTACGATACCTTAACGCCTGTGCTTTCGGCAACTTCTGTCAACAGTTTCCTTTCCTTTTTAGATAACTTTTTAGGTAGTTCAACATTCACGGTAACAAAATGATCTCCTCTCAGGCCCGTCCTCAAGTCTGGTACGCCTTTGCCTTTGATTCTGATCTGCTCCCCTGGCTGTATACCACCTTTTATTTTATATTGAATCGGTCCTTCAACAGTATTGATTTCAATATCTGCTCCTAAAATCGCTTGCAGATAATCCACATTTACTTGTGAATAGATATTTTTCCCCTGGCGTACTAAATCCTGCGGGGTGATAATGGAAATAATAACATACAAATCCCCAGCTTGCCCCTGTCCGCTGCCGGCGTTCCCTGCTCCTGCAACTCTTAACTTCAAACCATCAGTAGCTCCAGCAGGTATTTTGATTTTGATCTTCTTTTTTTCTTTATATCTGCCAGCCCCATTACATTGAGGGCATTTTTGGTCGATAACCCTTCCTCTACCGCCGCATCGTGGACAAGTGGTGGTTGTTTGAATATTTCCGAAAAAAGTATGGGATTCTTGAACAACAGCTCCACGCCCGCCACATTCAGGACAAGTTTTGAAGGAAGTACCATCTTTAGCCCCAGTTCCTTTACAAGCATCGCATTGATGATAACGCTCGTATTCGATTTCCTTTTCCACGCCTAAAATTGTATCACTCAGGTTGATCTGAACATTGACACCAATATCCTGACCTCTTTGTCCTCTGGAAGTTTGTGATCCCTGTTGTCCTCTTGAGGATCTTGAACCGCCAAAAAACATATCAAAAATATCTTCAAAGCCTCCAAACCCTCCGCCGGAACCACCAAAGAAATCATCGAACGGAGATCCTCCGCTACCCCTTTGAGCTGATCGGTACTGTGGCGGTACTTGATCCCCGACAAATCCGTATCGATCATACATCGCTCTTTTTTCAGTATCCGACAGTACTTCATAAGCCTCACTAATCTCTTTGAATTTGATTTCCGCATCCTTTTTGTTTTCCTTATGCAGATCAGGATGCCATTTTTTGATCAGCTTTCTGTATGCCTTTTTTATATCATCTTGAGTAGCTTCCTTAGAAACCCCCAATATCTCATAATAATCCTTTTTCGCCATAATTCACCTACCTTCATCAGAACCGGTTTTTATCTGATGGCATTCTTTTATTCTTCTTCTCTCAGTTTATTGACTTGACCTTCAGTTTGCTTGACGGTCACTTTTACTCTGGCCGGTTTTAACACGGTCTTTTTATACTTATAGCCTCTTTCGACTATCTCTAAAACTGTATGTTCCTCTTGTGAGTCATCAACCACCTGTTCGGAAATCTCCTGCTCAAAGGGATCGTACTGCATCCCAGGTGTTACTCGAATCTCCTCGAGCCCATCATTTTGCAAAGTCATCAAAAAGGATTGATGGATCATTTGAACTCCTTTGATAATCATTGACGTTTCTTTGGAAGGGTTTTCCAAATTCATAAACTGTAAAGCCCTCTCAAAATTGGTTAATACGGGAATCATCTTATCAAGAAAATCTATTGTCGCATTTTCATAAATCCGTTGTTTATCTTTTTGAACAATCTGCTTGTAATGCTCAAAATCCGCCTTTAATTTATAGGCGTATTGTTCAATTTCTTTGAGTCTTTTTATTTCATTGATCAAGAAATTCCTTTCTTCCTGAAGGTTTTGTACCTTTTCAATTGCCGTTTTCAAGTCAATTCCCCCTGTATTTATTCGTTTAATGTCATCAATCTGGACAGGTATTCCGTTATTCGGTTACCGGCAAATCGGATGCCTTTTAAATTTTGAAGATAGTCAGTTGCTTTGGATGTCATTACAATCATTCGACCTAACTTTTGCTCCCCACCGGAATAATCATTCAAAAAAACAGCAAATGCTTCCAACTCTTGCCTTTTCGTCTCGCTGCCAATATTGACGTTTTCGTGTCTTTCAAGCTCCAAAGACGTGAACAAACCCATCAGTCTGTCATCACTTTCCGTAAAAACCAGACAACTTTTTAGATCGGATTGAGAAAGTGTCTCGTCTCTGACCAATAATTCTAATCCGTATTTTTGAAAGCGATTTTTATAATTTCTGCTGACCATCTGATTCAAGAAAGTAAACACATGGTCGTATTCGGGATTATACCAGGAATAATCTGGTAAATCCATTTGTTCCAGTAATTCTTTTAATTCTCTCAAACTTAATCCCTGTAATTTATTGGAAAGAAACTGCTCAAATTCTTTAACTGGAAATTTCTCCTCCATGGGAACAATAAACGTTTCAGATAGTCCCATATTGGTAATAACGACTACTACCCAGTAATTGAGAAACACATTGGTCAAAGAGATTCGACTAATGCGTAATTTCTCGATAAATGGTTTTTCTATGATGGCTAACCCACCGGTCCATTTGGCTAAAAAAACGGAAAAATAAGCCAATAATTCTTCTATGTTATTGTACCGAAATTCATCTACCAGGTCTATGTCGGTGCTGTTTGTCGTTTGCACGGCTCTCATGTTCTTCAAACACTCTACATAGAATCGATAACCTTTATCCGTGGGCATTCTCCCGGCAGATGTATGGGGTTGTGTGATATAATCCATTTCTTCAAGCCTTTTCATCTCATTGCGTATGGTTGCACTGGAACAATCAAGGCTAGAAATTTCCAATATTTTTTTTGAACTGACAGGTTTTTTAATGGTGATGAATTCTTGTATAATGGCATATAGTATCATTTCCTGTCTTTTTGTCAATTCGGTATTCATAGCCAACCTCCGTTTAGCACTCCTAACCTGTGAGTGCTAACATCCATATCATATCATTACTGACTTTTTTTGTCAAGAAGGGACCACCTCTTTATTCGCTATGTAAAACTCAAATCTTTTCACTCATCACTAAAAGCATAAAATCTTGACAAAAAAATCTACAGTGTTTTGACCCTTCGGTAAAAATTCCATAAAATATGATAGAATGTAAGTGAGAGAAAAGCCAAACCAATACCGATCATTTACCTTCATTAAGTTTACGATATGTGCTAAAAAGGGGGATTCAAGATGACTATAAAAATACCTACAAAGAGAAAAATACTGGATTCAGCCAAAAAAATATTTGCCAGTAAAGGATTTGACGGTACCTCGGTGGAAGAAATCGCCAATGATGCAGGGGTGAAAAAGGCGTTGATCTTTTACTATTTTCCCACTAAGGATTCTCTTTTTCTTGAGGCCTGGACTGAAGGAATTAATGAACTGGAAAGACATATTTTTGGAAACACTCAAAGAGAAAATTCTTATCTGTCAAAATTAAAAAGAGTGCTCATCTCTTACATCGACTTCGTCATGAGCAGGAAAGAAATCATGAAATTAATTGAGATGGATAAAATGCGAATTATTGATAGCCAAAGCGAAACGGATGTTAATATGCAGCCCCTTAAACTGCGTTACAACTCATTTATTAAAAAAATTGAAAATCTAATCGATGAGGGGAAGCAAAAAGACTGCATCCCACAAACAATCCCCACACGGGGAACAGCTAAGCTGATCGCTCAGAGTATCGGTGTCAATTCCATCAACGAAGACCTCAACGTGGACACAATTGTCAAATTCATCATGAAGGGATTATCTGTCAAAGAAGATTAATAAAATGGCAAAAAACAAAAAGATTGTTTTTTATCTCGATACAACGATTGCGGGTCTAGATAAAACTCAAATGATTGTTGATGATTATCAATACTGGTTTAAGGATGATAAGACAACTCAACTGTTTTTATTCTCTTCAGCGGGGCATCCGTCGGGTTTAAAACCCTATTTGGCAAAAAAACAACAAACAAACTCTCAACAGATTGTTTTTTTGGAAAAAACAGTAAAACCCGAGCAATTACATGAATATTATACCAAAAAATTTTTGCTCAACGAATGGACTCTATATCGAAAACATGATTTGTTTCGACTTTATCGATTCTTTTATCCCTTGAACCAGGATACCTCTTTTGACAATCAACCCATTTCAATTCAATACGATATTCGTTACCATGAAAATCGATCAGACGAATATAAAAGCTACCATCCTACACAGACCGCTCATATCGAATCTGCTTTGGATTTCTACAAGCCCTGTAAAATCCTTGATGCGGGATGTGGTTCTGGCGCACAATTTTTCTACCTTAAAGAGAAACTCAAACAGCTTAAAACACACTATACCGGTGTTGACGCTAGTCGTTTTCAAATCATCAAAGCAATGGATCTTTTTAATCTTCCCTATGCGACCTTTCAGTTGGGAGACATTACACATCTTGATTTTAGTAATCAGGCATTCGATCTCGGCTTCACAGAAAGTACGCTTTTGTTTTGCTCAGATCCGCTAAAAGGATTAACTGAACTCAACCGTGTTTGTAAAAACGGCTTTTTTGCATCTCTTTACACTATCCAAAAGGCCTCTCCTGATTTGAAATCTCTTAAAAAAGGGCCTCTTTATTTGTTAGACACGGGAGCAACTTGGAAATACTATCATAAAATCACACCAAATGTGTATAAAATTCCGGATTATCATCAGACAAAAAAAATAATGCAATCTTTTGAAAACATCATCTGTGTGGAAAACAATACTGACCAGTTTTTCGCTCCATTAGGCGTTAAAACGGTTAATCTTTTTCTTTTCCCGAAAAAATGGTATAGTCCCGAAAAACTAAGTCGTTTTTCATATCACCCTCTCATGTAAAGAAAGAGAACGTGTTATAATCAACGCAAAGAAAAGAACTGGGGGGTTTTCTATTGTTAAAAAAAATCATTTGTCTATTCCTTGTTTTCATTAGCTTGAGTCTGTTTTCTTCGGAAGTGTACCTGATGGATGAAGAATTACCTCCCGAGCGTTTTCAGATGCTTGGTGATAATTTGTATATTTACTCAGTCAACTTACTACAAAAACTGAAAACCGATTTTGAATGGGACAATATCAACAAAACGCTAAATGTCCAATGGAACGGTAATTTTATCCAATTTAACAATAATTCGACTAAAGTCACACTCAATGGTGAGCAAGTTTATTTAATGACTGCACCAAGAATTATTAACAATCGTTTTTTTCTACCCTTGATCGATACTTGCAGATTATTGGGTCTTAGAATGGTCAGTTCGGATAACAAATACTACATTTATTCCTCTTTTTCACAATTAGAAAACTTTTATTGGATTCCAAACGGTCTGGTATTGTCTTTTTCAAAACCTGTCAGTGTTTCTGTTGCCAAACAAGGCAGCAATTATGCAGTCTTCGAAGTCATTGGTGCCCAGATAAACGATCTCATCAACACCACTAATTCAATGAACAGCGTCTCTGGATTTTTGGCTGAAAATATCTCTGAAAATACGATGAAATCCTTCTTAAGATTGTCCTTTACCTTTGAAAAAGATATCTCTTTTGAACCGATAACAATAGGCTCCACCATTTACTTGATGAAAACAGAAACCTTTGCCACAGTGGAAGAAAGGACTCCCGACAAAGACGTCAAACGGATTGTCATTGATCCGGGACATGGCGGATTCGATCCTGGCGCCATTAGCCCGGACGGTTTTCAGGAAAAGGATGGCGTTCTTCAAATCAGTAAGTTCCTTGCTAAAAAGTTGCAGGACAAGGGGTATGAAGTTTATTTAACCCGTACCAGAGATAATTACATAGAGCTAATGGAAAGGGGACGTTTTGCCAATCAAAAGGATGCTGACCTGTTTATCAGCATTCACTTGAACTCATTGGATAATCCCACAGTAGAAGGCGTTGAGCTGTTTTTCTATGCCTTCTCTGAATACAGCTACAAAATACGCCTTGAAAGATTATATGGCGCATCCACTCTGACTGAAGAGCAAATAAAAAAGAAGGTCTATAACAAGATTGACACCACACTAAAGAGTGAAGAATATGTCAAAACGATGAGCGAAGTATTCT
Source organism: uncultured Thermotogaceae bacterium (assembly GCA_964472765.1). Classification (GTDB taxonomy): domain Bacteria; phylum Thermotogota; class Thermotogae; order MWEM01; family MWEM01; genus JASUTC01. The sequence goes on from CAYYNI010000052.1 coordinate 8,476, forward strand.
ATTCAGAAGGATTCAAAATGCACAGAACCGTAGCGGAAGATTTCGCAGTGGTAGCTTATTCTGAAATGCCGGCTATCTTAATAGAATGCGGTTTTTTATCCAATCCTTCATTTGCAAAAGAAATCCAGCAAGCTCAATACCAGGAAAAGATTGCAGATGCCATTACCAAAAGTGTGATGAAAATGTTTGGCGATGTAGAAGAGAAAGAGTAAAGGACAATATAAAAATTTTATAACGGGGGAACCAGAAAAATGAATAAAGCTTTATTAGTCGTTGACGTTCAAAACGATTTCTATGAAACCGGTTCGTTACCTGTCAAACAAGCCTCTCAAATCAATCCGGTCATCAACAGAATGATGAAACATACCCACTACAAAGCTATATTGGCTAGCCAGGATTGGCATCCTGCGGATCATGAAAGCTTCGCAGTGAATCAAGGTAAGGAGCCGTTCACAGCATTTGATAACGAAAAAGGCATTGGTCCCGTTCTGTGGCCCGTACACTGTCAACAGGGAACATTTGGTGCACAGTTCCATCAAGATATTCACACAGAGAATTTTGACTATATCGTTCGAAAGGGAACCCATCCACACGTAGACAGCTATTCCATTTTCAAGGAAAACAACGGAGCTGACTTAGGAATCGCCTCTTTGTTAAAAGAACTGGATATTTACGAATTGGATATTTGTGGATTGGCTTTAGATTACTGCGTCAGATACACTGTCCATGATGCTTTGTTTTTCGGTTTCAAAATCAACCTAATTATCAATGCCACCAAAGGCGTTGAAGCAAATCCGGGGGATATCAAAAGAACCATGGAGGAATTTAAACGATGCGGCGTGGTATTTAAAGAAGGCTAACAAATGACTGAACTTGTTCCTTAAAGAATTCACCCCTTTTCTTATAATTTTCAAATAAATCAAAGCTTGATCCGCCAGGACTAAACAGAATGACTTCACCCGGTTTGCTTTCTTTGATGGCGGTTTGAATAGCCTCATGCCAATTGGTAAACAACTGTTTTTCAACAGAATCGGAAATGGATGCATAAAGTCGTTGAGCGCTTTCGCCACATAGATACACTTTTTTACACCCATTGAAAATGACCTTTGCCAGCTGGGTGTAGTCATCCCCTTTATCTTTTGCACCGGCCAGTAAACGCACTCTTTTACTTGGCTCCTGAAAAGACTGAATAGCCGAAATTAACGAATGGGCATTCGTAGACTTTGAATCGTTCACATATGTTCTTCCGTTGAACTCTAAAAAACGCTCTAATCTGTGTTCTCCCGCTACAAATGTATTCAACCCTTTTTCAATCTGTTGTTCATCTATTCCAAAAAGAAAACAGCATAAAGCAGCCAAAGCGATATTTTTTAAATTGTGAATGCCTTTAAGTGTTATTTTGGATAAATCAACAAAACCGTGCCTACCCGGAAGGGAAAAAATCAGTTGTTTGGTGTATTCATTGACAGAGCCGTTCAACCCGTCTGAAATACCATACTGATAAGCCTTAACCCCATTTAATTCTACTGGCAAAACAGCCTCTTTTGAGCACTGCAAAAGGGACAATTTCGCTTGTTTATAAGCCTGATATCCCCCATGCCAATCCAAATGATCTTGTGCAATATTTGTTATTCCCGCCAGATCAAAAAATTGGCGGGTTTTTTTTAAATGCTCAATCTGAAAACTGGATAATTCAAAGACCAACACCGCACGGCTTAAATCTTTATTGATCAGCTCAAATGGCGAATAACCAATATTCCCAACTGCATATGCTTCATGCGAAAGGCTCAACAAGTGCTGAATTAACTCAACCGTGGTCGTTTTTCCATTTGTGCCGGTAATGGCAATTATATAATGAACGGGGGTTTTTGTCTCCAGGAACAGTTCGATGTCGGTTTTAATGTCTATACCCTTTTGTTTCGCCTGTTTATATATTTCATGATCGGGATTAACCGAAGGACTGATCATTAACCTTTCGGTATCCAATAGCCTTTGTGTATGCAACCCTTCCTCAAAAGCGATTGAATGTCGGGATAAGAAATCACGTTTTTCAGGTGCAATCAGATCCGCTGAGGAAACAAAAAAGTCTTCGGGATTATCCTGAAGAACATTTTTCAAAACGGAAAAATTACTGACTCCCAAGCCTAAAAAGGTCATTTTGTATCGCATCTTATCCCTCATTCACAATAATTTTTACTTTTTTTCTTCCGTTCAGTCACTTCAGTTAGCCTCTACATCGTTTGATAATTAGGTGATTCTTTTGTGATCTTGATATCATGTGGATGGCTCTCCGTTCGTGCTGCATTGGTAATTTTAATGAATGTTGCCTTCTTTTGCAATTCACTGATGGTTTTAGCTCCGCAATAGCCCATACCTGAACGTAATCCGCCGCATAATTGATAGACGATGTCTTCCACACTTCCCTTGAAAGGAATCATGCCCTCCACGCCTTCTGGAACCAGTTTTTCAGCAGATGCACCGGATTGAAAATATCGGTCGCTGCTTCCTTTTACCATTGCACCGATACTGCCCATTCCTCGATAAGATTTATATTTTCTTCCCTCATAGAGAATGGCCTCTCCGGGTGCTTCTTCAGTTCCAGCAAAAATGGACCCCAGCATGACGGATGATGCGCCAGCTGCAATAGCCTTTACAATATCTCCGGAATAGCGGATGCCGCCATCAGCAATCACTGGAATGTCAAACTCTGACGCAGCTTTGGCACAATCTTCTATTGCCGTCAATTGTGGAACCCCTATACCTGCAATCACCCGTGTAGTGCAAATGGATCCCGGACCTATTCCCACTTTGACTGCATCCACACCGGCATCAATCAATGCCCTTGTTGCTTGGGCCGTTGCGATATTTCCACCGATGATTTGAATATCAGGCCAATGCTGTTTGATCATTCGAATGGTGTTTAAAACATTTTTAGAATGTCCATGAGCCGTATCCACAACAATAAAATCAACACGTGATTGAATCAGAGCTTGTGCCCTTTCCATCGTATCTTCACCTGTACCAACGGAGGCACCAACAACCAGTCTCCCCTTTGAATCTCTCGTGGCATTAGGAAATTCCACTACGCTGTTAATATCTTTAATGGTAATTAATCCTTTGATAATATTCTTGTCGTCTACGATGGGTAATTTTTCGACTTTGTTCTCATGAAGGATTTTTTTCGCTTTCAGTAACGTGATTCCCTCTTTTGCGGTTACCAATTTTTCAATAGGGGTCATCAAGTCTTTCACCGTTTTTTTGGGGTCATCCTCAAAACGAATGTCTCGGTTGGTCACCATACCCAATAACTCGTTGTTAAGATTCACAACTGCTAAACCACCGACTTTATATTCTCTCATCAGTTGATCAGCTTCTGTAACGAATTTTTCCGGGGCTATGGTTAAGGGATCATAAATGATACCGTTTTCGGTTCTTTTTATCCGGTCTACTTGTTCCGCTTGCTCTTTAATGGACATATTTTTATGAATGACCCCGACACCGCCATTTCTGGCCAAGGCTTTCGCCATGGCATATTCTGTAACGGTATCCATCGCCGCACTGACCAAGGGCATGTGTAAAGCGATTCGTTTTGTCAGCCGTGAATCCAAGCACGTTTCCCTGGGAGTCACCTCTGAATACGCAGGTGCAAGCAGAACATCGTCAAAAGTAATGCCTTCAATCATCTCCATTTTTCACCCTCCCTGCCTGCTGTGATACAGGCAATTTCAAACTATTCAACAATGAGAAAATAACGTTCCTGAAGGAATTCCTCACTGGTATAATTGTATTGTATGGCATATTTCTCAACCATTTCATTTTGTTTAATCGGGACAATCGTTCCTATTTCAGTCCATTTGTATCTGGAAAGAATGTATCCGCCAGGTTCATACTCTGAAATATAAACCCCTTCTCCTCCTCTATATGGGAAAGCAGGGTTAAAATTAATCACTTGATTATTTTCGATAAGTGCCAAATCTGAATATTGCTGCTGGAGAATTTCATCTTTAATGACGACTTGTGCACTAAACTGATCGTTCCAGATCGGCATGACTTCTGCAGTTTTTCCGTTTGATGAAATAATTTTCCC
>CAYYNI010000053.1:0-12538 GCA_964472765.1 uncultured Thermotogaceae bacterium
GCACCGAGGGATTTGGTTTGTATTTCAATAAGAAGATCATTTCGTTTAATATCGATAATAAAGCCCTTGTAGGGTACTTCTATTTGATCACCCGGTTTGTACAAATATTGTTTAATTTGATGATGCAGATCTTTTTCATTGAAGGTGTTAATCATATGAAATAACCCATTTTATTGTTGTTTGATAAAAACGAGCGCTTGTAAAGGAGTTGGATAATATTGTCTGGTTTGGGTAAGTGCTTGAACAGTTTGATAATAAAGAATCAGATGATTGATATCACTGGTATCAATCAAGTTGAAATCCATCTTATACAGAGATTGGAATTGTTCAATTATGGCTTGGTTTTTCTCACTATCTTTATTTGAAAAGACCATGATGGTATTGTTTGACAAAGAATCTGTTATCTGAGAGTTAATTGTTTCATTGATTAGAAAATAATTTAGTCCAGTGCTACTGAGAATGTTATAATTTACAATTGAAAATACTCTTGCGCTTTGACTGGTACAATTGATGACATTAATGGTTCCTTCTTTTTCAGCGATTTGAATTTTGCTGAATGATTTAAACTCTTTAATTAAAGTGGTCATTCGTGTATCATCAGTATAGATCGACCCGTTCGTTGCAATCTGATAGGGATAATTGAAGAAAATGACATCATCCAAATCATTCATACTCAGTAATGTATAAATAATATCTTGAGTGGTAAAATTAGTGTCCATCTGACATAAAATGTTTTTAAATTCATTTTCGATGAATTCGAAGGATAATTTGCTCTTAAATTGAATTAAAGTACTTTTTATGGCGTTTTTTTGACGTTCAATTCGCCCTAAATCGCCTTTACTGTCATCTCTAAAACGAACATAATTCAAAAGGTCTTCACCGTACATTTCATAAACACCGGGCTCGAAATGTATGCTTAACAGTTGCTGATGATCTTCATAGTGCATGGATTCATTGACTTTGATTTCAACCGGCCCAACCAGATCGCCTAAGTATTTAAAAAGGGAATAATCGATAACAGCATATTTTTCTATTTGAACGCTAAAAAGGTTTTCAATAACAAATTTAAGAGCCTCAAGACCCCCGCTTTTGTACACCGAGTTGATTTTAATTTGATCTTTGGGATTTTTAGGATCATTGATCATTAAGTCACGGGGAATGGATATAAGTTCAAAGGCTGAAGTGTTCAGGTCCATTCCAACTAACATGATTGCATCTGTTCTATCCGATCCAGCCTCTCCAGCATCGTCTACACCTAAAATAAGGAAAAAAACCTTTTCTGAAAGTGCTGCTTCACCTTGGAAAAAGGTGGGCTTGGCAATCTGTTCAGGGAAAAATTGAATGAAAGGCCTTGGAAAGAAAAAAACAAAAAAAAGGGAGGAGACCATACCTAAACAGCAGACTGAAAACTGAAATAGTTGTTTCATCTTTTCATAAACTCCATAATCGTATCCAGACTTTTATCATCAATATAGAGTCTTTCGTATTCATTTAATGTCCCGTTGCCATCGGCACCCATTTGCTGTACAGTAATTTTAACCGGTGCTTTTGTCATAAATGTCATGGGAATTTCTTTGTTGGCATATTGATTAATGTGATTTATTAATCGATATGAACCATGTTGGGAATAATTATGTTCAGATTGTGCCTGTATGATCGTTTTTGATTTGTTGAAAAAAAGAAACTCATGCCAATCTAATGTGATATGCTCAATAATTTCAACAAATTGCTCAATGGTTAATTGTTCGTAGGAAAGGTCATTATGATTCGTTGATAGATTCTTGATACGAGCAAAAGACTCTTGGTCGATGGAAGAGTAAAAACTGGAATCAACAGCACCAAATAATTTTTCCACAGAGCGTGCGATTTCTCTGGGATTCAATTGATTCATAGAAATGGCCATAATTGGTTCATAACTGATTTTCGGTATAGAAATCAGATAATTTATTTTTTCTTTTTTGTCCGTCCTAATCAGGAATATCTTTTCAATGCCTTTCATATAAAAGACATAATCAACCCTGTCATCTGTCATCACCTTGGAATGAACCAAATTGTTGTACAAGAAAAATACAAAGCTCAAAAGAGCGATAACAAGTATAAGTACGATAGCAATAATAAATGGGAGCTTTGATTTCTTTTTTTTCTTTGTTCTGTTTTTATAGGAATGACTTCTTTGTACCGGGTAAACCATTTTGACCTCCTATGGAATGCTAGTGTTAACAGTGTTGATTGTAACGGTTGCTGGATCTTCAGTCAATAATTCTTTTACCTTCACGATGCATCCGAGACAATAAGAAACAAGTTCCCAATTGCTTTTGGCATTACGAATATCAAAATCCGCAACATCTATCATGGGATCTATATCATGAACATCTGAGAACTCTTGTGTTATCAAACAAACTAAACCTTCTTCAAACCAAGCTGGAACTGGATATTGATTTTTAATCGTAAAATGAATTAATTCGTGAATAATAGCCGGCTGAAATCGGTTGCCAAGAAGGTGTCGGCTTTGTATATAAATGCCCTGCTTATTTGAGAAGGCGGAAATAAAAAAAGGCGCACCAGTCACTCTCGTAAATTCGTTTAATTGATCATATTCATAAACCTTGGCACTAACACTTTCAATTTGAAACCCTACAAATTCAGACAATCTGTTAAAGTGTTTCTCAGAATAATCCAAAAGATTCAACTCGTAAACAGCTAATGAATAATGGACTGTTGAAAGTAGCAAACCAAATAAAACCAAAATGAGTTTATTCATGTTTGGTAGTTTTCACTCCCCTTTCTGAAATACTTTTTGCTATGTGAAAATACAACTCAATCTCCCTTTGAGAAAAAACTCTATAGTCAGCATATTCAAAGTAAAGGCCTGATTGTCTCCCCTTGATGTAAAAGGGTATGGTTCCAAATGAACGGGCTGAGCCGGAAAGAGAGTGTTCAGGACTGATATGATCAAATTCAGAAACATCTTTTTTAAGTGTGTTCAAATGAGAATATTCTGTAACCTCAGACTCAGTTGTATCAGGCATTTGTGTTTTTCTTGTTTTTATTTGCCCGTTTTCTAAGGTTTTAAAGACGATTTCGTTTTTCTGCATCTCATAAAAGGATATGAAAACAGGCTTGTTTAGAAGAGTAGTCATTTCTTTTAGTAGGGACAGAATCCAGTTTTCAGATAAAAAAACTAAAGAGTGTATCTGTTCAAACATCTTTAATAGGATAAACGTTTTGTCAAAAATATTATCATTTCTTGTCAAAAAATTATGTTGCTTGATATAGAATTTACTCACTTCAAATAGGTCTTTAAGAAATTCCTGTTCTTTTAGAATATTTAGACTGTTCTCTCTTTTCTTAACACAAAAGATTAATTCTGAATCTTCAACACTAACACAGTTAATCGATGAGGTATTCGTTTGCAGGATCAAATCATTGGGAAGTTGCCCTTTTGAGATTTCAACTTTTTCACCTTTTTTAGCACTATCAGAGGTTGCAAAGATTTGTTTTTCAGAAAGATACTTTTTAATCAAGTAAAGTTCTTCAAACATCTGAATCCTGCTTTTTAACCCTTTATAGAAATAACTGAGTGCAATATCACTTTTTTGTTGAAAGTTATTGCTGTTTAAAAAATCAAATAAATAAGCATAATGTTTATAAATTTCTTCTGTAATCCATTCCTTTTTCGAAATATCCTTACTCATAAAGGTCATTGAATTTCTAATAGTTTCCAGTTTTTTTCTATATTCTAAGGTCTCTGATTTTGCTTCTTGAAAAAACGTCATGGCGTTCTTTTCCCAATTATTCATGTAGTAACCGTAAAAAGCCCAGATTAATACTAAAATTAACACTGAAAAAAAGAGAAAATAAATAGTAAAAAGGCTCAATTCCGGCGCTGGAGTTTGAAAAATCATGATGATTTCCATATTCTTATCAAACAGTTTTTTTTGAGACTCAAAAGCGTATTGATATTTATTTGAAAAAAACAGTTCTCTACGCTGGATTTGTATGTTTGGGGGAGAGATAACAGGAATTTGATCATCAAAAACGTAAAACTGATGTTCTGATTTTAACGGGAGATCATTGTATATTTTTTTGCCATCAACCGTTAGTTTAATGGCCCATCCCTTTTGGCTATCCGAAGAAAATTCTATCATGCCATTTTGAGTGGACATGTTCATACCCTCAAAAGGGGAAGTTTTATAGGCGATGATTTGACCAGCGTGAATCTCTGGGTTTGAAAATTTATAAGAATCAATTTTCCATTGTGCTGAGGCAATTGAAGGTGAATTTAACAGGTCGGCGATAATTCTTGAGTATTTATTTGAATAATCGTTTAGTTTTTCCAAAGATAGCATAAAAATCTCCTGAGATACATTAACTTCATTTTCTTGCAATTTTTTATGGTTGATATTGACCTGCCAAAAAGCAGTGTAAAAGACCATAACTGGAAATACCGTAAGCAACATAAATAATAGATTATTTAACTTTTTGGTTCCCTTTATGATTTCAGAAGGGGCTTCTTTCTTTATTTGCGAACCAAAAAGACTGATAATGGAGAATAATGCTATAAATCCAGCCCTGAATAATTCTGATATGACTATTGTATAATCATTGGGTATGACCATGAATAGGTTTGTTCGAATGGCAAAATCTAAAGAGAAAAAAGCAACTGATGCGAATACACCCCAAAATATGGAATTAACAGAGATTCCCAAAAGGATGGAAACAAAAATAGTCATAGGGAAAATCCCGATCAAATATGCAGTGTTGAAGATGATTTCAGTGAATTCCGCAATCGGATTATAAAAAAGTATCAAAGAGATGGGGATGAGTAAACAGATGATGGTCCACAAAAAATACTTACCAATGTTGATCGTTTGATTGTAGCTGATAATCGAATTTCTCAAAAAAATCAAGAACCATGCATTGTTGATAAAGAAAACACCATAAGCCATTACTTTGAAATTTTCCGAACTGGTGCTTGAAAGCAAATAAAAAACTCCGTAGAAAAGCGGAAATAATAAAGCGGCAAAACCAATCGATATAACGATCTTTTTACTATTTTCAAATGTGAGTATCTTGTTGTAAATAATCAGATTTGATACGAATAGTGAACCGAATAATACCAAGCTTTGCCATATTTCCATGATTACACCTTGTTTTCTTTTAATTTTTTAACAGAGCGATATTGTCGGTTATCCGTAATCTGATAATCCACATCCAATCTGTTTGCTTGAAATGTATTGAGAATACTAACAAAATGCTTTAATTTCTCAGATTCAACGTAAACGGTCAATTGAATACGCTCCTTAAATATGACATCATCTTTATTAATGTGAATTTGGATTCTTTCGGTCTCATATTGTACTCTTGGCCATTCGCTGTATCCACAGTTCATTACTAATCGAATAAATAAGCGAAATTCAAAGACATCTGATTTTTCGATGGCAGTTAATGCAGCGTCTGAATAGGCGTCAATTAGCCCACGAATTCCAAGTTTATGTCCTCCAAAATATCGGGATACAACAACTGCTACATTGGTGATGTTGCTTTTTTCGATGGCTCCAATAAGAGATTTTCCACCAGTTCCTGGGGGTTCACCATCATCTGATGAAAACAATTCTTGCTGATTCGAGCATTCATTCGGGCTTATTTTGTAAGCCCAACAGTTATGATTCGCCTTTGAGTGTAAAGAAGATCGTTCGGCAATAAATGCCCTTGCCTCTTGGGGACTAAGAACCATTTTTGCCGAACTGATGAACCTGGATCTTCTGATGACTATTTCATTTTCGATTTCACTTCCGATTGAGTAAAAATCTATTGTGCTTCCTTCGTCTGAGTAATTTCTAATGAGGTGATTCCTCCATAAAATTCATTCAGATATTCCATGTCTTTACCCATAACAATGGATGTGCCATCTTTCATAGAGTTCCTATAGGCTGTCATAATCCTCCAAAATCTGTAAAAATCAGGATCTTGTGAAAAGGCATTTGCATAGATCTCCAAAGCTTGAGCATCCCCCTCGCCACGGAGTACTTCTGCCGTTTTATTGGCTTCTGCAATCAGGATATCGGCGTCTTTTTGAGCTCGGGCTCGTGTATCTTGGGCTTGTCTTTCGCCTTCTGCTCTAATCAAGGATGCTTCTTTGCTTCTCTCTGATTTCATTCGATCGAAAACCGCTTGAGCATTTGCTGAAGGCAGATCAGTTCTTTTTACATCTACATCCAGAATATCAATCCCATACTGACTCATTGTTTTTTCAGCCGTATCCGTAATAAGCTGAAGAGTTCTTCTCCTTCTTTCTGAAATGATATCGCCTATATACAACTCCGCAAATTTATCCCTAAGAGTCGAGTAAACGACATCATCCAAACGAGTCAAGGCAGATGTGATGGTTTTCATGGTTTCAATGAATTGTTGTGGTTCTGATATTCGCCATAAAACATATGTATCCACTTCAAGCCTTTTTTGATCTGTTGTTAAGATACTCTCCGGAGGAATATCGTATATTTGGATTCTTTTATCTCTGGTTAAAATCGTGTCAATAAACGGGGCTTTAAAATAGAGGCCTGGTTCTGTGTTCACGGTCAGTATCTTACCGAACCTTGTTCTTACAGCAACTTCAGCCTGGTCAACTTGATAGGTGAATAATGCAAAAACAATAAAAAACAGAATGAAAATAACCAATGTCCATACTACTTTTTTCATTTCGAATCACCTCCGGAAAGAATGCCATCAAGATCCAGGAAATTCAATGTGTCGTTGTTTTCAGTAAACAACAGTATTTTTCTGGCATCTGGAAGGATCTCTTCCATGGTTTCGATATATAGTCTTGTTCTGGTTATTTCAGGAGCTTCAATGTACTTCTCAAGAATGTTGGCGAATCGTGCTACTTCTCCCTGAGCATTGAGTATTTGGATCTCTTTATAGGCTGATGCTTCCTGAACAGTCTGTGAGGCTTGGCCCTGTGCTCTGGGAACGATATCGTTATAATAGGACAACGCTTCGTTGATTGTTTTTTCCTTGTCCTGTAATGAACTATTGACATCATCAAAAGCAGCGAGTACCTGGTCAGGTGGATTCACCTCCTGTAATCGGACGTTTTCAATCTTTATGCCTATTTGATATTTATCCAGAGCCTCTTGAATAGCCTGCTTTGATTCAATCGCAATGGCATCTCTATCACTGGTCAAAACTTCATTTACAGTTCTTTGGGCTACTCTCTCCCTTATCATGGCTTCAGCTACGTATTTTACGATGGTATCAGGCTCTTTTACGTTGAAAGCATATAGTTCAGGTTCTTTTACCCTGTATTGAATCGCTGACTCAACATCTGCAAAATTGTTGTCTCCCGTCATCATCAGTGATTCCTTGTCTACATCGGAATATCTGCCCGGAGCAGTCGTTCTAAACCCTATTTCTATTTTTCTCAAGGTCAACACATCCACAATCGTTACAGATTCAAATGGAGCAGGCAGATGATAGTTTATTCCCGGCTCATCTGTTCTTACAAATTTACCAAACCTTTTAACTAAGCCCACCTCCGATGGTTCCACCTGATAAATCCCAGTGGCAAAGTATATTCCGATGATAATCAGTATGACTAAAATCGAAAAGGTACTTATAAACTTTTTGACCTTTTCGATCGTATCCTGTCGTCTTTCAAAATCTCCTTCCATTCTTACACCTCCACATTTTCAACACTTAGGTAATGCAAACAAATCTGCTGCATTTTCACATAAAAGTTCTTCCAAATCGATAATTGGTATTTTTTTTATTTTTGATATTTCTTGAGCGACATATTGGACAAAAGCGGGCTCATTTCGATGACCTCTTTTAGGAACGGGGGTTAAATAAGGGCAATCGGTTTCGATAATGAGATTTTCCACAGGTATTTTTTTAATGGTTTCTCGTAGATCTTGATTTTTCTTGAATGTAATAGGACCTCCAATACCTAAATATAAATTTAAATCAATAAATTGTCTGGCATGATGTTCAGTCGATAGAAAACTGTGGACAACACCACCTGCTTTGGGTATTCCTTCTGTCTTTAAAATGTCGATGACTTTTTCGTACGCATCTCTAATATGCAAAACAATTGGAAGATTGACTTCAATAGCGTAACGAAGAAATCGAATAAAGCAACCTTTTTGAACCTCAGGAGTTGAATAATTCTTATAAAAATCCAGCCCGATTTCTCCGATTCCAACTACTCTATCCATTTTTGACAGTTCTCTGATCCGCTCAAAAACTTGATTATTTAGTTCTTTTGAGTCGTGAGGGTGAACACCAACGACCGCAAAAACACGTTCATTTTGATAAGCTAATGATACAGCTTGCTCAGAAGTTGCGGTATTCACACCGATATCGATAATATACTTTAACTCTTTCCCAAGAGAGGCAAGGATTTCGTGACGATCATCATTAAACTGTTCATCCCATAAATGGGTATGTGTGTCAATCCACATTGTTGATTTAACCTTTCATCAATTTTGATAGATTTTCTGAATAGGGTGGATAAACAATCCCCTTTTCAGTGACAATAGCTGTAATATTCTCGGAAGGCGTCACATCAAAAGCCGGATTATAAACAGAAATATTCAAAGGTGCAACCCGTTGTCCTTTAAACATTGTGATTTCTTCATGAGATCTTTCTTCGATGGGAATATCCCTACCGCTTGATGTTGACATGTCTATCGTTGGAGTTGGCGCTGCAATATAAAAGGGAATCTGAAATTCTTTAGCCAAAACTGACAAAGTCATGGTGCCAATTTTATTGGCAGCATCACCATTTGCAGCGACCCGATCACATCCAACAATCACTGCATCGACTTTTCCTTGAGACATCACCACTCCTGCCATATTATCACAGATCAAGGTGACATCCATGCCGGCTTCAGACAATTCAAATGCTGTTAGTCGGGCACCTTGATTATAAGGGCGTGTTTCATCGGCAAAGATCTTAAATCCCCAACCTCTTTCATGTCCCAAATACATGGGGGCAGTGGCTGTACCGTATCGGTAAGTGGCCAAAGCACCGGCATTGCAGTGTGTTAACAGCCCGCTTCCCTTTTCTAATAAGGCTAATAGGTTTTCACCTATATTTTTACAAATTTGGACATCCTCATTATTGATTAAAAGAGCTTCAGCCAACAATTCTTTCTTTAGCTCACTCGTGTCTTTTGCAGCGTGCATCTGTGAAACGGCAATCATTCTTTTAATGGCCCAATCCAAATTTACTGCAGTTGGTCTTGCTTTCACCAGGTATTCTCCATTTTTTTCAAGCAGTCTCAGTAAACCATCTGAAGAACCATCAAAATCAAGAATAGAAAGGTACATGCCGTAAGCTGCAGTGATTCCAATTAAAGGAGCACCTCGAAGCTCCATGTCTCTAATCGCATGGAATACTTCGTCAATGGTTTTTCTTCTATTGTATACTATTTGCGTTGGAAGCTGTCTTTGATCAAGAATTTCCAAATGATCATTTTGAAATATTATCGGTAAAAGTTCTTTCTTCAAATCCTTTCACTTCCCTTCAATTATCCAACCATCTAACTAGAGCGGTATCGTGTTTATGGGGCAGAAGCTCATTGTAGGGTATCACCCGGATACTGTAATCATAGCGTCCTCTTTCAGGTAAATGGGCTTTGCCTCGATAAATATAAGTGTTATGAAGCGTTTGCTTTTCCAGTGTCATCGGGAAAATTTCATAGCCTTCCATTTCATTGTGAATATTGTATCTTGCAAAATATAATTCAACTGAGAGAAATTCTGGCTCTATATCCCCTGAAAACAGCATGGCGGTAAAGTCGATGTCCATATTTACCGGAATCTCTTCACCCTGATTATACTGCGTTTCGGTGTTAATTCTTACTGCTTCCCATTCTGCTTTTATCTTTCTCTTCCACGAAGAAAGTTCTTTGGCGTTTTTGTAATCATCGGCTTTTATCTTTTGACCGTATCGGTAAGCTGGGATATACAATTTGTTTAAATAATCGATCAGCATTCTATGAGTGTTGAATTCAGGTATACAAGATTCCATAGAATGTCGCATCATTTTGATAAAGCCGTTAGGTAAACCTTCTTCATTTCTGTCATAATAAAGTGGAATGATTTCTTTTTCCAAAGTATCGTAAAAACTCACCGCATCAACAGTATCTTGAATGTTTGTATCTTCGTAATCCCTTCCGTCACCTATAACCCAGCCGTTATTGCCATTATAGCCTTCAACCCACCATCCATCCAAAACGCTGAAATTGACTCCGCCATTAACCGGTACTTTTTGTCCGCTGGTGCCACTTGCTTCATGGGGTCTTCTTGGTGTATTCAGCCAAATATCAACTCCTGAAACCAGGTATCGTGCCACTTCCATATCGTAATTTTCTAAGAAGACGATTTTGTTCTTAAAAGGGTCTTCACGCGTGATTTCATAAACACGTTTAATAAGTTCTTGGCCGGGCTTATCTGCAGGATGAGCTTTACCAGCAAACACAAATTGAACTGGACGCTCTGAATTAGTGATGATGTTTTTGAGGCGTTCGATATTTCTCAATAATAAAGTGGCTCGTTTATAAGTTGCAAATCTTCTGGCAAAACCAATCGTAAGGGTATTTGGGTCTAAAATGCTTTCAATTTCACGCAGCTGTTCAATGGTTTCACCATTTCTTTCTCTCTGTAATTTTATCCTCTGATGAATAAAATCCACCATTGATTTTTTCATCTTACTTTTTACATTCCAAAGAAACTTATCTGGTATATCTTCTAATTTTTTCCAATAGTCTTTGCTAAATATATTGGATTTCCAGTCTTGCAAATACTCATCATACATGTTACGCATATCGTTGTTCAGCCAAGTTTCTAAATGAATACCATTTGTGACATGATCAATGGGGATTTCCTGCACAGGAATATCATACCAGGCGTTTTTCCACATTGAACGTGAAACCTCGCCGTGCAATTTACTGACACCATTTCTCCAGGCAGTCATATTCAATGCAAAAACAGTCAGATTGAAAAGATTATGATCCCCTTCTTTTTCTATCCCCAATTCTAAAAATTCTTTTCTGGAAATGGATAAACGACTCCAGAAATGGGCAAAATACTTTTCCATCATATGAATCGGAAAGGCATCGTTGCCTGCTGGAACTGGCGTGTGGGTTGTGAAAACGGTCTTTGCCCTAACCGCTTCAAGGGCTTCAAAGAAAGTTAAAGATTTCCCCTCCACCAATTCTCTGATTCTTTCCAAGGCCATAAAAACCGAATGTCCTTCATTCATGTGCCAGACACTGGGTTTATATCCTGTCATTCTTAGTGCTCTGACACCACCTATCCCCAATAAAATTTCCTGTTTAATTCGCATTTCTTGACCGCCGCCGTAGAGTTGTGAAGTGATTTCCCTAAATTTAGGCGGGTTTTCTTTGATGTCGGTATCCAGCAACAAAAGGGTTGTGCGCATGATTTGTACTTTCCAGACCTTTGCAACAAGATTTCCATCAGGAAGGGGTACCGTTATTTTTATTTCTTCGTTTTGATCATTTTTGATCGGAATGACCGAAAAATCCGCAAAATCATATTCCGGATAATCAGACTCCTGCCAGCCCTGATTATTAATCTTTTGTTGAAAGTAGCCGTTTCGATATAAAAGGCCTACTCCCAATATAGGAATTCCCAGATCGCTGGCAGATTTAACATGATCTCCTGCAAGAATCCCCAGCCCACCAGAATAAATCGGAAGAGATTCATGAAGACCAAATTCTGCAGAAAAATAGGCGATCAGTAGATTTTCCTTTTCTTCTTCATTTAGAATTTCATTTTCGTTGAAGTAAGTTTTCTTATCTGTGAGATATTGACTAAATTTTTCATAGACATTATCGTATTTATTCAAATATTCTTCTGATTTTGATGCTTTATCCAGCCTTTTTTGGCTGATATGTTTAAGAAACCGAACGGGATTTCTTTGAACAATCTCCCATAAATAGGGATTCATCTCTTCGAACAAACATCGAACCTCAGGGTTCCATGCATTCCAAAAACTATACGCTAGTTCTCTTAGTCCCTTAATTCTGTCAGGTATATGTGGAACCACCGATATACTGTTGAATTTGTTCATGCCTAACCTCCCAAAGCAATATTGGTTTTATTATAGCATATACCTTTTTTGCGATTATTTTTTTCCGATTGAAAGGGATTTGCCAGCCTTTTTTTTTCGGTTAAAAAAGGTCGAAACAAAAAACAAGGCTGATAATAAAAGGATAATCATGGCACCTGAAGGAATATTTAAATAAAAAGAAAGCCAAATACCGCTAATACTAATGATCATTCCAATCAAACTGGAAATAATCATTAAAAATTTAAGATTGAAAGTGAATTGCTTGGCAATGGCTGTTGGAGCTGTAAGTAATGCGATTACCAAAATAATTCCCACTACTCTAATCAGAACTACAATACTTAAGGCAATCAGTAAAAACATAAAGTATTCCATGAAACAAGTATTCATACCGATGACAAAAGAGAATTCATCATCGAATAAATATGATAACCATCG
>CAYYNI010000054.1:0-12525 GCA_964472765.1 uncultured Thermotogaceae bacterium
TATCCTTGTTAACCGAGCTGTTTGGTGGGTTTACCCTCATCCAATCACCTCATATTGTTTTTGTTCAAAAGTATTTTCGAAAAATAAATACGTCTTTTCACCATATCTTTCAAACCATTATAACATTTTCCGCATTAAGAAATACTTCTCAAGGAGCTGAATTGTTATCAGAGTCGACATTCAGTAATTTTTTACATAATTTCAACGCACCTGAAGCGTCATCGGAATAACCGTGACATCCAAATTCCATAGCTAGGCGATTGTTCATTGATGCGCCACCAGAAATAACATATACATCGATTCCCTCTTGTTTCAATTTCAGTGAGACCTCTTTAACCTTGCCTACTGTTGTAGTCATCATGGCTGATAATCCAAGAATGTCCGGTTGATGGGTTTTCACTTCTTCAACAATTTTTTCGGTTGGTACATCTTTTCCGATATCGATGATTTCAAAACCACCGCTGGATAAAACCGTTCCAACGATTTTTTTCCCGATATCATGTACGTCACCTTCAACAGTTGCAAGAACAACTTTCCCCTTAGATTGAACTTTAGTCTCTGACAGGGCATTTAATCGTTCAAAAACTGGTTTGGATGTTTCCGCTGATAAAATGAGATGTGGAAGATAAATTTTCTTTTCAGAATATAGTTCACCGATCTCATTCATGGCATTCCCCAACACCTTTTGACTGATTTCTAATGGACTGCGTATCATTAATTCTTGATCAACCAATTGATTAAGTAGCTCTTTTTCGCCATTTAATAAAGCTTTTACAAATGGATTTTGGGTATCAACATGTCTTGTTTCTTCAAAACTTTGACCACGAAGGTTCAAGGCCCCTTTCATGATTTGAAACAACTGTTTATCTGAAGTGTTCATTATAGCGCTGCTAAGCCCTTTTTCGATAGCTTGAGCCAAAAAAGCTGCGTTTAATGCCTTTCGTTGAGGCATTCCAAAACTCAAATTAGACAATCCCATCGTTGTCATAATCTGATTTTCATGAAGCAGCCGGATGGTTTTAAGTGTGATAGCCGGATCGTTATCAGCTCCAAAGGATAATACAAGTGGATCGGCAAGAATTCTTGATTTGGAGATACCCAATCGTTCAAGTTCACGAATACCATCCATGATGATTTCAAAACGCTCTTGGGCTGTTTCAGGGATTTTCTTGCCCATAGCCAATAGGATGAGCATACCTCCGTGACGTTTTAATATTGCGGCTTTTGCGCTTATGCTTTTTTCTGTTACCCTGGCTGAATTGAGCAAAGGCCTTCCGGGATATTCAAACAGGGCTTCTTGAAGATATTTATTAGTTTGAATGTCGAATGAAATGGGTAGGGAGGAGATTTTATCCAACGCTATGACTGCTTCTTTGAAATGATCAACTGTAAGAATTTTTTCAATACCGAAATTCAAGTCTAATATCTTCGCTCCCTCTTTTTCCTGTTCTTTTGCTATATCAATCATGCGACTGAATTCATGATTTTCTATCTCATCCTGAAACTGAGTGTTTGATGCTGGATTGATTCTTTCTCCGATAGGAATAAAAGGAGCCAACTGAATAAGTTGGGTTCTTGATGATAAATAAAAAGAATTATCTTTTACATGATATAAACCCTGTGCTCTTTTTTTCCCATCCTGATAGATAAAATCAGGGTTTTTGTCCACAATGGCTTTTAATGTTTGTATATGTTCAGGGCCTGTACCACAACAACCGCCAATGATGGAAGCACCATGGAATACCATATCTGCTGTATATACTCCAAATTCATCAGGAGTCATTCGATAGGTCAATCTTCCATCGATTAGATCCGGATCACCTGCATTCGGTTCAACACAAAGCGGTTTATCGGTGTATTGGGAAAGTTTCAAAAAAACATCATAGATATCTTTAGGTCCCAGAGTACAATTAATGCCAACTACATCCACGTCCATATCATTCATTAGATTTCCAAAAACCTGAACGGGTGTTCCTGTAACACTTCTTGGCGATTCGAGGCTTTGTTCATCACCTTTCTCAAAAGTCATATGGGCAATCAAAGGTTTTTGGGAGGTAACATCCCGTATAGCTAATATGGCCATTTTCAGTTCTTTTAAATCAGACATGGTTTCAATAATAAAACCGTCAACACCTGATTGATCAAGAATTTTAGCTTGTTCATAAAAGGCATCGTAAATTCTTTGAGAGGGCATTGTACCGATTGGCGATGGAAATTCTCCCGTTGAAGAAATATCTCCAAAGACCAACGCTCGATTGTCCGATGCTTTCTTTGCGATACGAACTGCTTGATGATTGATTTCTTCTAAATACTCTTCGATTTTTAATGAAGCTAATTTTATTCGGTTTGCGCTAAATGTGTTGGTGAGTAGAATATCGCTTCCTGCTTCAACATATTTTTTTTGAAGCGTGTAGACCACATCAGGTACCTTTAAATTAAGCATTTCTCCTGGTATATTTGTATAACCCAATCTAAAAAATTGAGCCCCATAAGAACCATCCAAATATAAAGGTCCGTTTTCAAGTCTTTTTAAAAATGCCTTTCTGTCCATGATCATCTCCCTATTTCAATTGAGCCAATTGAATAATCTTTGTAACCTGTTCCCAACGGTTCATTGTATAGATGTGAAATCGGGTTATCCCTTGATGTTTTAAGCCATCAATTTGTCTAAGTGTGTATTCGATTCCGTAGGCTTCCATGGCATCCGGGTGATCTCCGTATTTTAGGATGGCTTCTGAAAGTTTTTTTGGGACATAGGCATCAGACAAAGCTAATATCTTGCTGATTTGTTTTGCACGCAAAACAGGCATGATTCCTGGAATTATTGGTTTATGAATGCCTGCATCCCTAGCCCGATTTAAAAAGTCGAAATAGAGCTGATTGTCAAAGAACATTTGAGTAATAAAAAAATCGGCACCCGCTTCAATTTTAGTTTTGAGGTGATCAATACTAATTTTTAAGTCTTTGCAATCAGGATGTCCTTCAGGATAAGCAGCAGCTCCGATGCAAAATCTACCGTCTCTTTTTATGATACTGATAAGGTCTTTGGCATATCTGAAATCGCACCATGCACCATGTGGGAAAATAACATTCTGGGGAACATCACCTCTCAATGCAAGAATATTTTTAACTCCAACAGAGGCGAGTTTGTCTAGAATGGGCTGAATATCCTCTTTTGTGTACCCTACCGAAGTCAAGTGTGCTAAAGGAGTCATATCGTGATTTTTGATGTATTCTGAAATATCAACAGCTTTTCCTTTATTAGTTCCCCCAGGACCGTACGTAACACTAATAAAATCGGGATCAAGATCCTTCAAACGCTTGATTGTATTTTTAATGATTTCGAATTGTTTTTTTTGCCCTTTTTTAGGTGGATACACTTCAAATGATATAGCATCTTTTCGAGAGTTGAAAAAATCACTAATGAATTCGTTCTTGATGTTTTTAACAGTATCGTGCATAGTCGCTCCTTTGTCATCATTGATGATCATTCATTCATACCAGCCTATCATACAAATCGTACTTTTTTGTGGTGTTAACATTCCCGAGAGTGAATGGGCTTTTACCATTTCACATTCTAAAAAACGAATGATTTTATTGTTTTCTGTTAATGCTACTTCAGAATAACCTGGAGAAAAACGCATGGTTCCCTTTTGATGATTTTTTCTGAGAGAAAGATCAAAATGATTATTTAGTGCTTCAATGGCCTCAGATGCCCAAGCATCCAAAAGAGTCGCTTTGGTAGTGTTTCCAGATTCATGGTATTGTTCAATACGTTCTTCAATAGGTATGCCTAAGGTCGAGATAAAAAAAGTGATGGTTTGAATTCCTGCAAAAATTTTGGGAATTTGAATATCCTCAACATGGTCTACTGTGGATGTTTTATAAATGATCTTTGGCTCCACCAAAGGAATGGCTTCAATATAGATGTCGTTAGTCAATTGTCTCATTGTTTTATCTAATTCATGACCATATTGCTTAAAACCAGCTCTTAAAAGATATAATTTTTTTGATGGTAAAAAATCTGCTTTATTAGGGTAAAAATAATGATTCATTTTTCTCCTTATAACAAGATAAAAATGATGATCAGTATAACGATCGCAATTAAACCGACTAAGGATGCCACGAGCAGTTGATCAAACAATTTTTCTCTTTGATTGATATGATCAGATTCAGTTCTTTCTGATGATTGTTGTATTATCTCTTCAGAGAGAATGTTTTGAACAGGGGAATGATCTTTAAGGATATTTTTTCGCCTATTCTTTTGCATGATTCTGATGTTTGACATAATAAAGGCTTTAGCTTCAAACCAATCATCCAAGATGATTTTTAGGAGAATAGTACCCTTTTCAGCTGAAATGTATTCCATTGCTGTAATATACCCTTCAAAGGGGTTGATGTTTTTCCCCTTTGCATCAAACTTATCTGGGTAATTCCCAATCAGCCTTTGCTGATCGGTTTCATTGCTAAATTGTATGATGGTTATAAAGATTGAGTCGCCAACCTTTAAACCCCCAGCTTGATTTCCTTCCATGGGATCAACAATTGGATAAAAATCTGATAAATCCAATAAATCTTTCCTATCTTTGGCATTTTCTAAAGCGTCTTGTATCTGGAGCGTATTTTCAGTTTTAGAAGATTCTTCTGAACTCATTTCGCTGTATGTTGAACAACCACACTCAAAGCTGATTTTAAGGTCACTGGTCCATTCATCAAAAACATCTTTAAGCAAAGTGCGAACAGAATCAGTATCTTTATTTCCAACAATGGCACTGAGTCTGTTACTGAAATTTAGCCTTCCTCCATTGTTATTGATATATGATTTTAAATAATTAGTGAAATCGTTAGTTCTTGTAAGAATATCACCGCTTCGGGCAATCAACTTTCTGTATACTGTGTTGAGGTCTTCTTTAAATTCGTTGAGGTCTTTGTTTAGGTTGATCTTTGCAATATCTTTAAACCTTCTGGCGAAATTAATAAATTGAAAATCCAGCCGGCCTTCAACTTTACCAAAAAAAAAGCCCAAAATGACTTCATCTGACGATTGACTTTCCGCTAAAACTTTTAATGAAAAAAAATCGAAATTCATTCATGCACCTTTTGATTAAAGAATCTGTTCGATGGAATTATATCACGAACCGAATGATTCTCATTCTTCAAGCCATCATGTACTGATGAAGCATGGATGATTTTAAGCGTTCAAAACTATTTATGTTTACTAACTAATAACATAAACTTTTTATTCTCTCTGATTTTATGTGATAGAATCCAGCATGAGTGTATATAGAAGACTTTTTAAGGTTGCATTACCTATAGCGATTCAGCAGTTAATATTAAGTAGTATGAATTTTGTCGACATGTTGATGATTGGACAACTTGGGGAAGTATCCATTTCAGCAGTTGGTCTTTCCAATCAGTTTTTCTTTATTTTTAATGTTGTGATGTTTGGATTAGTTTCAGGCGGTTCCATTTTCATTGCACAATTTTGGGGAACAAAACAGGAATTTAACATTTCAAGAACGACCAGTTTAATGTTGATTTGTTCTCTGATCCTTTCCGCATTCTTTTTTGTGTGTGCTTTTTTCTTTCCTGAACAGACACTTAGGATTTTTTCACCTGATCAGGAAGTGATTAGAGAGGGAATGAAATATCTGCATGCCATCAGTTTCAGCTTTATCACATTTGGAATAACCATGACTTTTTCGTTTGTTTTAAGAAACACTGAAAAAGCTGTGATTCCTATGATCATCAGTATGATTGCCATCGGTTTGAATGTATTGCTCAATTATTCGCTGATATTTGGGAATTTAGGATTTCCTGAACTAGGTATTCAGGGAGCTGGAATCGGAACTTTGTTGTCCAGGATTTTTGAATTGGCTCTGATACTTACGGTTATGTATGTGAAAAAATTACCGGGAAGGGTACACCTTGAACACTTCAAGGCTTTGTCAAAGTCTTTTTTTAGCCGTTTTCTCAAATACACCACTCCGACTATTTTAAATGAACTATTTTGGTCTACTGGTTATTCCATGTACGCTATTATTTACAGCTATATGGGAACAAGGCTTTTAGCGGCTCATCGGATTATGAACAGTATTGAACACTTTTCTTTTGCAATATTAATGGCATTATCAAATGCTGCTGCGGTTATCATTGGGCAAGAATTGGGAAAATCCTCTTTCGAGAAAGCAAAAATGATTTCAAAAAAGATTATCTATCTTGACATGTTTGTTATCACAATGCTTATTATTCCAATGATCATTTTTGCGCCTCAATTTGTTAATCTCTTTTCTGTCACTGACGAGGTAAAAAAGTTAGCCATATTACTCCTGAGATTATCCATGCTATATTCGCCCATAAAAGTATTAAATGGGCTGTTCATTGTAGGCGTTTTGAGAGCAGGCGGAGATACCAAGTTTTCATTTTATGTGGAAGCCGGATGCCTTTGGCTGGTGGGTATTCCCATTTCTGCGCTTGCCGGTCTTGTACTAAAATGGCCATTTCCGGTTGTTTATTCACTGTGTATGGTAGAGGAAACAACTAAATTTTTGATTTTGATAAAACGATACAAAAAGAACGCCTGGCTGAAAAATGTTGTTGAAAGTATGCATTAAAAAAAAGAAAGGGGGTAGAAAACCTGCTCCCTTTCACAATGTCTAGTTAAAAGTAAACTGCCTGGTGAGAACTAACTCGTTATCAATAAAGACATTCATCTTCCAAATCCCTTTTACGGAATCATCCAAAGCAGAGGTATTCAACCAGGACCAAACATTATAGTTCCGAATAGTCTTATAGCCTAAATCCATTGCGGAATCCAGATTCAACGTGATGGCTCGATCGAAAACATCTCCATTTGGTTTGATCCATTCGAAGGCTAATTCATGGGCCTTTTGGTATTCTTCTAAGGTGACTAAAATAAAGATTTTTTCATCATTTTTAGAAAATTTTAGCTTTGAATCCACGGCTTTTCCGTCGATGATGTTCGAACAGAAATCAAATTGACTAATAAAGATTTTTTCTGGTTCCAAAGAAACCGTAGTGGCGATTTCTTCAACGATTTGAAAGGGATTGCTGACGGCAATCGTTTGATACCTGTCATCATTAAACATTCTGATTTCATAGGTACCAATCTCTTTAGGTACGGTAAAGGAGATTTCTCCATCTGTCAATCCGTTCAAATATTGCCAGTACAAATAATCTTTTTCTTCAGAATTTTCACGGTATATACCGATCCAATCTCTTTTAGTTTTAGCTGGTGCATTTTTAAATGCAACACGAATCTCTTCACCGGATATATATTTATGCTTATTCGTTGTAAGTTCAGGTACTAATTCAACTGTTTTTTTTACTTCAAAAGAAACAAAGGCCAATTCTTTTCCGTTGAAGTCAGTATCATGTAAACGAATATCAAACAACCCTTCTTCAAGAGGAGCTTTAAAGGATAATTTCCCGTTGTTGGTGTTGATATAAATGAAGTTTAAATCATGTTTGTCATTTTCTGATTCATCACCATGGGCAACATCAGAAGGAACGATTCCGATCCAAGGGCTTGTTTGTAAGATATTTTCGCTGACTTGATATTCAAATTCGATTAATGCTTCAGGTTGATATAACGCATCTTCAGAATTAAGCAATGTAATCTGTGCGGTTTCTGATTCAATATAATCGCTTTGGTTTTTTTCAGAATTAATATCAACCGATGCAATGATATGATTGATCATAGCTCTGTCTTTATACATATTTGGTCCCGTGGCAATTCCGAAAACCATGAATTCTTCATGATCGTCAGAAGATGGAAAATAACTCAGTGTAAACCATATTCTTTTCCCTTGATTATCAATTATTCCTTCGTAGTAATCTCTTTCCATCCCGTTCAGATAATTTTTTGCGTGAATCTGTACCTCTGTTGAAGCATCATTGCTCATTTCAGATATCATATTCAAAGCAAAGCCCTTTTGAGTTACAACCGCAAATATTGCCCCTTGAGAAATTTCATTTTCTGATCCTAATTCTCCTTTGAAGAAAACTGTTCCTGGCATGAACTGTTTATCATACAAGGGCCAATCATCTGGTATTTTCCAGGTCACAAATTCATGTTCTTTGGTGATAAAATTTTCTGAGCCTATTGCCGTTAATATCATGATGAACAGTAATAGAATTACAATCAAGTTCTTTTTCATAAGATAATCACTCTCCTTAAAAAGTTAAAGTTTTCGGGCATAAAAGAACTTTAATGACTAATCAATAGGCTGTGATATTATTCTCCTGGAAAAATCGGTAAAACGGTTCTTTTATTAGCCTCATTCAAAACCTCTGCCAATGACAAATAGATAGCAAGGGTTCCGCACAGAATTCCCACACCCCCCGCAATGACTTTAATCACACCATTTGATAGGAAATCAGCTAGGCTCAACAGGAAAAAAAGGACCGCAAGCGAAAAAAAGACAGATTGAAGAATTTTGTTCGTTTTAAAAGTACCAAAAAACATGCCCAATGTAAATATACCCCAAATTAACAGATAAAAGCCCATAGAAATATCAGACGGGGCTGATATCCCCTGTATTCCAGGGAGCATCCATATACCGACTAAAGACAACCAGAATAGGCCATACGCTGTGAATGCAACATTACCAAAAGTATTTCCTTTTTTCCATTCTAAAAGTCCTGCAAATACTTGAGAGATGCCACCGACAAAAATCCCCATGGCAATAATTACACTATCCAGTTCAAAAAGTCCGACATTGTGTAAATTTAACAATACTGTAGTCATTCCAAAGCCTAAAAGGCCCAATGGCGCTGGATTAGAAGTTGTGTCTTCTACTTTAATTTTGTTGTTGATTTCGTTCACTCATACACCCCTTTTTGGTATTATTCTGAAAAACAGCTTTTCTTCATAACGGATTTTTTCTACTGTCTGATCTTCTGTCAATTGGTTAATGATATCTGTAGTTTTTTCTTCCCTTGTTTCACAAAATCTTTCAATACTTGCTTGATCCAAAGGATGCCTTTTAATTATTTCCAGAATGGCTTGATAGGTGTCTTCGGTATGGCTGAATAGATCTGTGTCGGGTATTTCAATATCTTCATTTGATTTAAAAAGACTTCTGAGCCTTTCAACAAAATCTGAGGGACATCGTCGAACCCATGGCTCAGCAGGAGGCCTAACGGGAGTATTGATAAAACATTTATCGGGGTTCAATTCGTTGATCTTTTGAGTCAGTAAAGACATATTATTATCATGATCGGTTATTCCTTTGACACACATTACTTCCAGATAAAATTCTCCACGATAGTTCTCACGGAATTTTTTCATTCCGCCGAACATCTTTTCGAAAGTAATCTGCTTAATCGGCCGATTTAAAGTGGTAAAACTTTCTTCATTCCATGCGTCAAGGGTTGGCATGACAATGTCGGCTGCTAAGCAGTCATTTTGAACTTGTTCCATAAAAAGAAGAGAACCGTTAGTAATAAGTGCTACGGGTTTGTCGAAATATTTTTTTATTCTTTCGATTAACTGACCGATTGGATGAAACAATGTAGGCTCTCCTTCACCCACCAGAGTAATCACATCAAATTGATCGTTTTTATCTTGATAAAGTCTTAATTGTTCAAGGAGATCATCGATCTTGAAAAACTCTTTTCTTTCCATGGTCATGTTTTTGGTTCTGCCAAGTTGACAATATACACAAGAATACGTACAAGTGCTGATCGGGATGGGACTTATTCCTAGAGATCTTCCCAATCTTCTTGAAGGTACGATTCCGAAAATATTATTCATGTTTTCACAACCTTCCAATTACTTTTTTGACAATAGGTCACTTATCAATGCAATCAATGCAATGCTGCCTCCCACTATCACCAAAATCAGCATCAAATCAGCAAATTTGAATCTCGCCTTTTCTTTCAGCTTTCTAATAACATGGGTTTCTTTTTTTATTTTATTTGGGAATACCCTTTCTTCTCCGGATGGAATATTATCTTCCTCTTCAGGAACAGGAGGTAAAAGATTTCGTTTAAAAGTAAGATTATTGCTAAGTTTCAAAGATCTTAGCATGATGGAATAAGCGCATAAGTCATCAATAAGTCTTACTTTTACCAATACATAGGTATCTTTTTTACCCGTCAGTAATTCCTTGGATACGATATCAGCCTCTATTGGTTTGAGGTACCCTTCTCTTACATCTAAAAAATCCTGATAGTGATTTTTCACAAGACTTTCCGTTTCCTTGTCCGGATAAGAAAGAATGGTTATTTTTAGTGGCATTCCTACTTCAAAAGCATCGATGGGTATCCCTTGAATTGGATCTATCAGCGGATAAAATTCAGCCATTTTTGATAATTCGAAATAATTGGTGAAATTTTCTTTTTCGGGAAAAAACTCAGCACTTTCCAGTACTTTTTTAGAATAATCTTCTGCAGAAAAAAATTCTATTGTAAATTGTAATTCTTTTTTTTCTACCCAATAATCAAATAATCCCAGAAGCTCCATATTGATTTCATCCGTTTCATTTAGTTGAGACAGATATGATAACCTTTTTGAAAAGCGCTCTAACCCGCCAATTTTTTGGAATTGAATGGTAACATATTCCATCAGTTTGGCACTTCTGTCAACAATCTCCGGATGATCAGGTATCAGTTTATTAACTGTTTTTGTCAAATCTTCTTTAAAATGCAGATGAGGGTTGTGGTTGATATTCGGCAAAAGTTTTTGAACCGATGCAGGGAAATTGTAAAAGATAAACTCCAAGTTTTCATTTTTCTTTCCGAAAAAATAACCAACAATGATCTCATCTAATGAGATGCATTTTAGAAAGATTTGTACTGCGAAAATATCGAACTCATTTATGACTTTTTGACTTAGTTCATTGCTATCCATTATCAAGAACCCCCGTTATAGACCTGTAGCCGTGATCAGTGATCCTTACGTTGACTATTGATAACGGCTGAATTTTCTGTCGAATACCGATCAGGATGGCATAGGTGCCTAGTTTTCTTCCAAATGATATGTTTCCTTTATTATATTCGATGATAACATCTTTTATAAGAGTGCCGTAAGGAAATACCATTTTTAACATGGGTTTGTCAATTTCTTCCCGGACTTTTTCTTTAAACTTTCTGAATTCTTTGGGATAGGTTTTAAGTTTCTTCTTTTTAGAATAATAATACAAAGGAGTATCAGGAAAGACCATAGCTTTTCGAATATTGATCCGTCGCAACAAAATCTTTCGGTCCAAAAGCCTTTTTAGATAGTCAAAGTTGATGTCGTAAGTATTTGGGGTTTCTGATATCAATCCAAACAGCAGATTGATTCCGGGCAACAATGCTGGAATTCCCTCCTTCAAAAAACCTCCAATATGGTTTACTGTTGAGCATGCCTCTATAATAGCTTCGGGTTCTATGGAAAGGTTATTGTGTTTAATCACATTTTCATCGAAACTTTCTACACCAAATGATAAACAATCGCCGGGTGTGTTGTAGGTTGAGATGATTTCTATTCCTTTTTCTGAGATAAAGGGAAATTGTTGAATAAATCCCGGGTTTGCGTTATCGGTGTGAAGCATACTTAAAGATGGACACAATTTACGTATTCCCGAATATAATTTCTCTAAATACACACATTGAGTATCATGGATCGAATAACCATATGCCAGAATATTGGCGGCACGTCCCAGCCTAAAATACCTTGCGCCATGTTGAGTCAATGCTTCAATTTCGTCCAAAATGTCCTCGGGAGGTCTCTCTGTGTATTGACCATATAAAAGGGGTTCAGTACAAAAAGAGCAATGGGTGGATCTCTCACATCCCTTAGAAACTTCTATTTCACAGATTAGATTTGGAAAATTGGGATGTTTTTCAATAAGTTTTGCACCGAGAGGGGCAATTAATTTTAAAACCTCTCCATTAGAAGAAATAGATTCTTCCGGCAGATCCCCTCTTAAAAGATGAAATAAAAATGTTTCTAAATTACCGGTAACAGGACAATCGTACAATTTATTTAAATTTTCAATAATAAGGGCATCTCTACCTCCTTCGCTTGTGTATCCGAGAGTATAGGGCCCCTTATAGATTTTTAGCGGTTTTGGCGCAACAAGCGATATTTTCACTAATTCTTTATATTTTAGAGGATTTCCGCCAATATATTTTCCCGGAACACTGACACCTCCGATCAACACTAAATGATCAAACGTGTTGAGATGTTCCCAAAGATCGTTGTTTCTTATTTGATCGATGGTGTAATATTCCGGGTGAACACCGTAATAGACATAACATCCATAGGCATATCGACATAAAGGGGATATGTATGGGGGAACACCAAATTGAGCGGGTTCGTCTATATAACCATCAATGATAACAATTCTTTCAGACATAGGATGACCTCTTTTAGTTATACTGGTATATTTTACCACTAAGGAAAGAAATTGCCAAAAAGTTGTCCATTAAGTATACTATTTATCCGTCGATAATATATCAGTACCCTTTATTGAAAGGAGCGTGGTGGAATGGGTGTAGATGGAATATCATCCG
>CAYYNI010000055.1:0-12320 GCA_964472765.1 uncultured Thermotogaceae bacterium
ATACTGAATACAGTCTTTATCTTCTGGATTAACGATCAATTCTCAGACTATTTAGTCCTTGCTGCATTCTTTCATGAATGGTTGATTCATAAATTTCGTAAGCAGGAAAATCATCAGGGTGAACAGGTTCAAGGATGACGGCCTTTATTTTAGCAGGTCGGACGATCCAGCTTTTTCTGGGCATCGCATCGCCGGTTCCATCCACAACAAGGGGGAGCAGTATTTTTTTGCTTTTATAGGCTATTTTTAAACTACCGGGTGCAAAGGGAGCAATTAAGCTATCTTTTGTCCGTGTTCCTTCGGGAAAGAGTCCTATACTTTCACCCTTTTTTAAGAATTCCAAAATCTTTCTTAACGCCTTGACCGCATTTTTCGGATCCTCTCTGTCGATGGTGATACAAAATAACTGCATGGCCTCTTTAAAGAAAGGAGCACGGTTTAACTCATCTTTGGCCAGCAAAAAGATATTTTCGGATATAAAACCAAGAATTAACATGGGATCCAGATAACTCTGATGATTCATACAAATAATGTAATTCTCTTCAGAAGGAATATTATCCAAATGCTGAATTTGGGGATGAATACCACACCAAGTAAACAATTTCCTTGAAAATCCGGGAGAGCGTTTTCTGATATATTTTTGAGCAGCTTCTTTTCCGTCATTTTTTTCGATCTTAAGGGCTTTTTTTAACTGTATATATCCGTATAACAACAAGATTGCTGCCGCAAAAAAATAATAGAAGGCGTAGAAAAAAAAGACTATTGGATTCATCTTTTTCATAATGATTTATCTCCCTTAATTGAAATGATTAAAGTCATCAAAAAGGGGCAATGATTAATTGCCCCTGATTGTTTTTTTATGATACTTATGGTGTAACTAATGCCAAAATTGCTTTTATGGAATGCATTCTGTTTGCAGCCTCGTCAAAAATAACACTTCTCGCATGATGAGCAACCTCATGCGTACATTCTTCACCATAATGAGCAGGTAAGCAATGCATAAAGATAGCAGTAGGTTTGGCTTTGTTGAATTTCTCCATATCTACCTGATAAGCGAGGAATTTCTTTTTCTTTTCTTCTGCTTCAGCTTCCTGGCCCATACTTGCCCAAACATCCGTATAGACAATATCGGCACCGATTATGCCTTCATCCACATCGTTTGTAACAGCTATTTTTGAACCAGTATTGTACTTTTCCGCTAATTTTCTGGCATCGCTTAATACATCCGGGGTGGGTTCAAATCCCGGTGCTGTAATAGCCGTAATGTGTGTTCCCATTAAAGCAGCGGAAAAAATGGTTGAATTGCAAACATTATTTCCGTCACCTATATAAGCAATTTTTAATCCCTCAAAACGTCTGAATTTTTCGTAAATTGTTAAAAAGTCACCCAATGCTTGCGTTGGATGTTCATAGTCACACAGTCCATTGATTACGGGTACTGTAGCGTATTGAGCAAGTTCTCTAATCGTTTTATTTTCGAATACTCTTGCCATAATAACGTCCGCCATACCTGAAAGTACTTTCGCAATGTCCTCTGTTGTTTCCCTCTGTCCCAATTTAATATCATCAGGTCCTAAATAAATACCATGTCCACCCAAATGAGTCATAGACGACTCGAATGAAACCCTTGTTCTAAGAGACGGTTTTTGAAAAATCTCAGCTAGGGTTTTGTTCTTCAAGATATCCGGCCTTTGACCCATGTTTAATCCTGTTTTTAACGAAACGGCCGTTTCGATGAATTGGAAAAACTCCTCCGGGGTCAAGTCCTTGATGCTAATCAAATCTCTTCCCTTAAGATTTACTGACATACCACACCTCCGTAGTAAGATAAAGATTATTTGGTCCTCTCTAGCGCCACTGAAGCAGCTCCCAAGATCGCTCCTTTTTCTTTCAATTCGCTGATTATTATATCATAAGAATGAGATAAAGATGGATAAGTATGTTCATGTGCAACTTGCTTAACTTCCTCAAGAAAGATATCGCTGGCTCTTGATATCCCCCCCGATAAAATAATCAAATCAGGATTGAAAATGTTCACCAAAGATCCAATTCCAATACCCAATCCCCAGTTAAACTTCCGGACGACCAATGTTGCCAAGCGATCTCCTTCCTTGTATGCGTCAAAGATTGCTTTGGCATCCACAGGACCATTTTCAGAATATTTAAAAACAAGAGAATTGGGATATCGCTCTTGGAAAACCTTGACCCACTCACGCATTCCGGTAACAGAAGAAAACGTTTCAAGGCATCCTTTACTCCCACAACTACAAACCGGCCCACTGGGATCTACAATCATATGTCCAATCTCTCCACCAAATCCATGTCCACCCACAATCAAATGGCCTTCGGTATAAGCACCACCACCAACCCCCGTTCCTAAGGTTAAAACAATAAAATTATCAATGTGTTTTGCGGAACCAAACCATTTTTCACCAAGAGCAGCTGCTTTTGCATCGTTTTCAAGATAGGCATCAAAACCTGTCTTTTCTTTTATCTTTTGTACGAGTTTTACACCATTTAAAGCTGTAATGTTATTGGCATATTTGATCACCCCGTTTTCTCTATCTATAGAGCCGGGAGACCCAATGCCAACCTTTACCATTTCGTTCTGAGCTAACTCCTTTATTAATTCTATAATCCGATGGCAGATCATTTCAGTGCCTTCGTTGGCGAAGGTTTTCGTCGTTTTTTGCTTACTAATTTCACCATTTTCATCAACTAAAGCGGCTTTGATATTCGTTCCGCCTAAATCAACTCCTACTATGTTCATCTGTTTACTCCTTTCTCTTGAGTATTTCTATTTTTATCGATGAATAGAGGTATTCATCCTCTATTTCATATTTTTCCGTATTATCAATTTTGAAGCCTTTTTCAGATTCAATAATGATTCTACCATCGGCACTTAAAATCGAATCCGTATTCAGTAATTTTCTGATAATCTTATCAAACAAAACCTCACTAAAAGGCGGATCGATAAAAATCACATCGTAGCTTTGTGGAGGAGTGTTTAAAAATCGGATCACATCTTTTTTAAAAATTCTAATGTTTTCACAAACCTTTAGCCTCTGAACATTGCTTTTAAGTGTTTTAATCGCACTATTTGAGATATCCACAAAATGAACAAAAGAAGCACCACGACTAAGTGCTTCAAAACCCATTTGCCCGCTTCCAGCGCATAAATCAAGAAAAAACGAATGATTGATATCTTTTTTCGATTCTAATATGGAAAAAATCGCATTTTTAACCTTTGAGGGGGTATATCTTGTTCTGGAATCTTCAACCAATTCAATTTTATGATTTTTTAGTAATCCGGCTATAATGGATAAAGTTTGCATCTTTATCTCCTATAATATTCATCAAACCCCTACTTTAAAAAATTCATCTTGGGAACTAAGATTTCTTCAAGAATCGTATCAATTTCACCTGACGATTTATTAAAACGTGCAATAAAAGGATCTAAGTTTGATAAAAACTTGGGTAATCTATCGAATTTAATAAAAAAAGTAGTTAAAACATTTGGAACACCACTGAGAGTAAGACCCTCTGTTGGCAAAAAAACATTTGGATAGGTTTTAGAAAGCATGTGATTAATCATGGCTGCTATTGCCCTGTCCTCGTTTTCTGTGTTTTTCGATTTCTTTGGCATTTTCAATGAAAAAAGGGCTGTGTTATCTTGAAAGTCAAATCGATATCCTTCCTCTTTCCATCTTTCATAAGCGGTCAATACTCTTAAAAGTTTTTCCTCTGAAAAAAGACCTGCTGCGGATAGATAATTTTCCCCATAGACTCCTTCTCGATTTAATAGTTCCACAGTTTCTTCCTTTTTTCCCAACAAAGAAAAGGAAGGTATCGAACAAGCTTCGGTGAACATACCTAAAAACATCTTTATGCTCGTTTCTTCCGGTTGAGGAATATGTAAACTTCTAAATATATCACAATATTCTTCAGAAAATTCCTGTGGAATGGCGATAGTTTTTCTGGTCACAGCCTTTTTCGGTACATCGTTCGTGCTTGAGAGGCCAATCAAAAAAGGGCCTGTTTGAGAAATATAGATGAACATAGTCGGAAAACCTTTAGTATAAATGAATAAACCCAGTATTCTTTTTTCATCTTTAATGGCATTAAAAAAGGATTTAAATGAGTACTCGCTAATGGTATTATTGAAAATTCTTTCAAGAACATCTGTTAATGTCTTTGATCCCAGTTTGATCAACCCATTATCCATTTTTTTATCCTTTATAAGTTGTAATTAGTTTAAGAAATTGCTGTCCGTATTTTTGCAATTTTTTTTCTCCAATCCCTTTTATACTCAAAAGTTCTTCATCTGTTTGTGGTTTCAAAATGCTCATTTCACGAAGTGAATAATCATGAAATACAATATAAGGCGGAACGTTCTCTTCAAGCGAAATCTTTTTTCTTAGTTCCTTTAATTCTTGGAATAATTGAGTGTCTTGATCGATTCTTTGTTTGAACGAGCTTGTCTTTTTAAGAACTCTTCTCTTTCCTTTCAATACCTGCCATGACTGGGAAGTTAGTTTGATAATTGGGTATAAACCGCTACTCACTTCTAAATAACCTTCCGCTGACAAAAAATTGATCAACTCTCTGATATCCTTTTCCCTAATCTCTCTCATTATACCGTAAGTTGACAATCTTTCAAATCCCTTTAATTTGATCTTAGAGCTATTTGAACCTTTTAAAACTTTTGCAATCGTTGATGCACCATAAGATTGATTCATTCGATATACACAGGAAAGGACCTTTTGTGTATCAACTGTAATATCTGCCTCAACCAAGTTTTCGTCTAAACAATTCCTGCAATTTTTACATTCACCTTCTACGTTTTCGCCAAAATAATTTGATATTGAATTCCATAAACACTCATGTGTATGGCAAAAATTTATCATATCTTGAAGCTTAGCATTCGCTATTGATAATCTTTCGTTTTGTAATTCCGATCTTTCAATCAAAAAACGTTGAACACGATTATCCATTTCACTATAAAGTAAATATGCCTGTGAAGCATCTCCATCACGTCCGGCTCTTCCGATTTCTTGATAATAGGATTCCAAATTTTTGGGCATATTGTAATGAACAATATACCTGATATTTGGCTTGTCTATACCCATTCCAAAGGCATTCGTCGCAACCATAATATCCGCATCTTCTAAAATAAATGATTCCTGCATTGTCTTTCGTTCTTCGGATGTCATACCGGCATGATATTTTCCAATTTTGATGGCTTTCTTTTTCATGTCCTGATATAGTTCATCTACTGCTTTTCGTGTGGAACAATAAATGATTCCGGATTCGCCAATTCGTTTATTAATTAATTCTTCAAGGAATTTTTGTTTGTTTTGTCCCTTGATTATTTCAATATAAATATTGGAACGCTTTAATCCCAAATTGAAGATTCTAGGATGCCTCAGACCCAATAAATGCTCGATATCCCTTCTCACTTCTTTAGTGGCAGTTGCCGTAAAAGCACTTATCACCGGATTACCTTTTAAACGATTCACAAACTCCCTAATCAGTTGATAACTGGGACGAAAATCATGCCCCCACTGTGAAACACAATGTGCCTCATCAACAGCTATCTGCTCTATTTCAATCGATGCTACCCCTTCCTGAAAATAAAAGGCGTTTAGCCTTTCCGGAGCAATGTAAAGAATCTTACAATCTCCATCAACAAAATCCTGTGTTTTCAAACGAACTTCGTCTTGAGAAAGGCTACTGTTGATATAGGCCGCCCGAATATCCATTGTTCGAAGATTATCCACTTGATCTTTCATCAAGGAAATAAGAGGTGATATGACAATGCTTTTCCCTTCAAATAACAATGCCGGTATCTGAAAACACAGCGATTTTCCAGCTCCGGTTGGCATAACTGCCATAGTATCCTTTTTACTCAAGATAGACTCAATAATCTCTTCCTGTCCGGATCGAAATTGATCATATCCGTAGTATTTCTTTAAAATTTGTTTAGGACTCATTTTTTTTATTTCAATCACTAATTATTGGGACTCCTTAGTTGTTATTCGTTTAGATTGACTGTTTTATTAAACTTGATTATTTACATACCATAATATTTAAAATGTATTCATCTGCTATTTTCATAGCTTTTGAACCTATATTCGCAAGGTTTTTTATCGTGTTTTCTATGTCAGCTTCAATAATCCCATCATTCTCAGTAGCACCATTATTGGCAATTGCTAATCTTGCGGCGAGATAAGCAGCACTTACGCCGGATGCAACCTTTAAAGCGCACCCCGGCTTTGCACCATCACAAATCATTCCCGTCAAATTTGCAATGAGATTTTTCATTGATAAAATAATGGCTTCCTTGGAACCTCCCATTAAATAAGTTAACCCTGCTGCTACACCCGTTGATGCAGCTACTACACCGCAAAGTGCCGAAAGCCTCCCCAAATATGACTTAATGTGAATCGCCAAAAGATGACTCATTGCAAGGCCCCTCAGCATTTTCTCCTCATCGATATGCATTTTTTCAGCGTAAACGGCAATGGGAATCGTTGCGTTTATTCCCTGGTTCCCGCTTCCACTGTTGCTCATTGCAGGAAGCACACAACCTGACATCCTGGCATCAGCTGCCGCCGATGTCAAAGCCACAACATATGATGATAAACATGATCCATAATCAGCATGGTTGGAATGTGCAAGCATGGTCTTACCTATTTTTATCCCATATTCGCCTTCCAACCCTTCTTTGGAAATTGCCATGTTCAACTGTACTGCCTTTGTTAAAAAAGTAAATTCTTGAACTGGAACTGTTATCGAAAAATTTATGATCTGATCCACCGTTAATTTTTCATCGATAGTATCACTGCTATCTTTTAAATCCCCTGCTTCTTTTTGAAAGAGGATTCGATTATCTCTTTCTATCAATGAAATGTTTGAATGCTCCTCCTGAATGACAATTTTTGTCTCATGTGTCATGGATTGGTTATAACAGACACATTCAACGAACAAGGGATTAGAATGTTTTTTTATTTCAATTTCTATTTCATTTCGCTCAAGCTTTTGTTTAGCCAATTCTACATGCTCTTTGGTCACATGCTTGAGAACTTCTAACCCATATTTGGATTCTCCCCCGCAAGCTCCCAATGCAGCGGCTATATGAAGGCCAACCATTCCGGTCCCGGGAATACCCACGCCCATTCCGTTTTTAAACAAGTTAGGACTAACAAATACATGGACATTCCCTGTTTCTTCTCCCAGAGTTTCCCTTCCTTTAGCAGCTGCTAATGCAACAGCTATTGGTTCTGTGCAGCCTAATGCCGGTACTACTTCTTTCTTAAGCAAATTAAGCATTTCTTGATCAGATGACATTCTCATTTTCTTCTTCCTTTCAGTTCAATACTATTACTAACGGTATAAATAATCAAGGTGTCTCATTTGACATAATTTTTTACTTCATTATCAATATAAAAAAAGCTGATTAACCATCATCACAAAAGCGGACGAGGGGGTTATTGTCCGCTTTTAAATGTGAGGGGTTTCATATTTTTATTCATCTTTTTGAGGGGTTTATTTCTATTGATGTTACATCAATTTAGACTCCACAAAAAGATAAAAGTTCAAATTATCCAAAAATCCTTTCTGCCCCTCCCATATATCCCTTTAAAACACCAGGAACACTTATAGTACCATCTTCATTTTGATAATTTTCCAAAATAGCAACTAAAGTTCTTCCCACAGCCAACCCCGAACCATTTAGTGTATGAAGGTACTCTAACTTGTTTTCTTTGTTTCTATATCGCATATTCGCACGTCGTGCTTGAAAGTCAGTATCATTAGAGCATGATGAAATCTCTTTATAACCTTTGTATGATGGTAACCACACCTCTAAGTCATACGTCATAGCTGACCCAAATCCCATATCACCTGAACATAACAGGATCTTTCTGTAGGGTAATTCCAAAGCCCTTAATATTCCTTCGGCATCGTTTGTCAATCGTTCCAGTTCATCAAAAGAGTCTAGAGGTTTTGTGTATTGAACTAGTTCTACTTTCTCAAATTGATGAACACGGATCATTCCCCTAACATCTTTGCCATAGCTGCCTGCTTCTCTTCTGAAACATGCTGAATAAGCGCAGTATTTCAACGGAAGATTTTGATCTTCTATAATTTCATCTTTATGCATGCCTGCTAAAAAAACTTCAGCAGTAGGTATCAGAAACATATCATCCGGTGTCGTTTTGTACGCTTCTTCTTCAAATTTTGGCAACTGACCGGTAGCATACATGGTTTCTCTTTTTACGAGATAGGGAATATTTACCTCTTTATACCCGTTTTGAATATGAGAATCCAGCATAAAATTAATCAAAGCCCGCTCCAATCTTGCAATTCCTTCGGTAAGAACAACAAATCTCGCTCCACTCATTTTTGAAGCTCTTTCAAAATCCATCATTCCAAGTTCTGGACCGATTTCCCAATGTGGTTTCGGTTCAAAATCGAATTTTTTTGGTTCTCCCCATCTTAAGACTTCTACATTATCCTTCTCATCTTTCCCGACAGGAACTTTTTCTGATGGGATATTCGGTAATTGGGAAATCATTGATTCCTGTTGGGTTTCAATTTCCCTCAGTTGGTCATCAAATTCTTTTATTTTATTTCCAATCTCTTTACTTTCTTCTATATTTCTTATGGCTTCATCCTTTTTACCAGATGATTTCAATTTGGCAACAGCTTTTGAAAGCTGATTTCTCTGTGCCTTTAACTCATCCGCTTTTTGGATAATTTCTCGCCTGGTCTCATCCATAGAAATGATTGCATCAATTTGTCCAGGATTTTCATTTCTTGTTTCCATAGCTTTTTTAATACGCTCTGGATTGGTTCTCAATTCTTTTACATCAAGCATGTCCTTTTCACCCCTTTTTTCATTTCCATTCGCCATATGTAATCAATTTCGTTTTTTGGTGTTTGATTTCATGCCACTTGTATTTTGCGCCAGTTTCTTTGAAATATTTTTCAAAAAAAGGGTAAAAACGATCAATTAGGATTGGTAAATCGATCTTTTGAATCTCCGTGAAAAGAATAAATAAATGTTTATTCGAATATGAAATTCTATCTCCACCTCTAACGCTGTTAAACAAATGATCGGACATTTTTTTAATATCCGTTTGGCTTTCCAATCCCTTCATAAGATTGACAGATAATAAAAGTGATTTTGGATTTCTGGCATTTAACTCAAAAGAAATAAGTTTTTGGAACTCTTTTATTTCAATAAAATTCTGATGCGCTTTAAATTCATTTGGTACTTTTGAAACCATGTTTCTTTTAAGAATATCTGCCATAAAGATTTCTATTTCACGAGGCACCGTTATGGATAATTCAGATTCGATTCTATTTTTAAAGTCTTTGTAAATCTTGATTATTTCTAAGACCTTATCTTGTTTTTTTAAAAAGTCGAGTTTTTTTAGGACCAACACTTCATTTAATGGGGCAATAGAGAAGCCTTTCTCAAATAACACTTCTTGCTCATTTTCAGAAAGTACATCATCCATATCAATCAATTTGAGAATAACGTGTATCGCCTTTTCTTGGTATTCCTTTCTTTTTCGGATTGCCCAGTTGTAATTAGAAAAAGGCAAATAATCACCCGTATAAATTTCCAAAGCATCAAAAAAGTAACGCTTCTTAAGTGCTAGGTTGGATTGATTTTCTCCTTGCATAATCAGTTCTTCAAAAACCTCAAAATCCAATCCAATTTCTGGTGGCTTATTCAGCCAACAGACGTGAGAATTGGATCTTATAAAAAATTTACCAAAAGAATCTTTTTCGTATATCTTATCCAAACCTTTTCTTAAGTAGTACAAATTTGAAGAGAGATTTTGTTTCGCTTTTTCTTCACTCATATCTGGCCAAAAGATTTCACATAGTTCCTTTTTTTGAACTTTATGACCGTAATTTGTCAGAAGATTCTTAAAAATATCCAATGCCTTCTTAGCACCCGGAAAATCCTTCTCAGACTGTTCATTATCTTTAATAAAAACAAACTGAGAAAAAGTTCTGATATAACCTTTGAAATTTTTATTATTGATCATTTTTACCCCCAGATCCGTTATCAATCACTTTTGATATTTAAGGAGATAATTCTTTAAAGATTCAAGTTCAGTCTCCAGTAACAGCATTAACCTTTCAATAGATTCTTGATCGCATTGTGAAGCACAAATCTCCAGTTTTTTCAGAATATCTACAACTTTCTCCGCCTCAAAATTTGATGTGCTACCTTTGAGTTTGTGTACAAGCGCCGCCATCTCATCAAATGATTTTTCTTTTACCTTTTGCTTGATTAAGCTAAACTGACGGGGATAATAGCCCAAAAAGTCTGTAATGATTTCTCGAACGTCGGAGGTGTTGTCAAAAAGTTTATTTAACAATTCAATATTACCCGTTTTTAAAATAGCCGAATGATTCAAACGAAGTTTATCAATTTTTTCCATTAGAACTTTTTCTTCGATCGGTTTCGTAATATAATCATCCATACCAGCGTTCAAACACTTTTCTTTATCTCCTATCATGGCGTGAGCAGTAACCGCAATAATCGTAACACGGGATCTATTGATTTGCTGTTCGAATTCTCTAATCTTTTTCGTGCATTCCAACCCATCCATCAAAGGCATCTGTATGTCCATCAGAATCAAATCATATTGATTTGTTTGGTATGCTTCGAAGGCTTTTCTCCCATTTTCTACCACAAAAACCTTATGACCCAATTTCTCAATGAGAATTTTTATCAACCTTCGGCTGATTAAATCGTCCTCAGCAAGCAATATCGATAATTGATTATCCACGATAAACACGCTCCTTCATGAATCATAAAAGAAATCTTTTTGAATACTGGCAATACTGGAAATTATACATCTATTTTTGATAGACTATTTTACCATATTGTTTGAATTGATCACTTAAAATCTGAAATATATGAAAGATAATCTTTGGTGAAAAACATTAGTTCTATATAATCTTCGTTAGTAAATAAAAAAGGTTTAACGATCAAATTATCATCATTGATCGGTTGAATTTCATTATACGTTCTGCATACTTTGGGGATAAGATAAGAAATATAAAGAGGTTCATGATTGGGATTTGACAAAAAAGATCCCAAACTCAAAGGTTGTGTACCTATGAATAGTCCGGTATTCGTTCGCTGGCAAAAGGAAATTAAAGTGGAAAGATAGGGATATATAGAGTAATCGCTAATTAAAAAATACACAGCACCTTGATAAATTTGATTCTGCTGAATCACTGCAAATGCATCTAATTGCTGAGTATACCGAGTTATTTGTTTTTGGATCAAATAATCTTCATTTTCTGAGAAAAAAGATAAAAGCATTTGAAGCGTATAATAATTGTCCCCTATTCCTTTTGTATCCGATAAATCAATGAGTAGTTTTGGTACTTTTGAATCGATTATTTGAAGCATTATTTCTTTGATTTTATGAACATTTTGTTCTGCATAGGATAAATCGTACAATTTTAGGACTGCCAAATCACCATCTTGCTTGAACCGATATACCTCTGATTGAATCCGCTGTCTCCATGAAGAAAATTCTTTCCAAGGCACTCTATCAATAATTTCCTGATATTCCGTTCCATTATTTACATATTCTATCTTAAATTCTTTCGCTTTGAAAAATTCCGGATAATAATTAAGCAAATCTCTTTCAATTGCCCAAAAGTTTCTTTCCTCAATCGATGGGGCATAAATAAATTGCTGAAAATAATTCATAATCTCATCAATAGGCTGGCTATTGATTGCCGTTATCACAGCACCTGAAGGCACTATGTTTCCAATTGATTCACGAACATATACCTTTCCTCCTCTGTAAAAGAATATACAGGGAAAAACCGATGCGGAATGAAGCGTTCCCTCCCAAAAATCCAAATAGGTAAAAGTATCCTGAAAAAGTGTAAAGGCAGGGGCTAACTTTTCATAATAATCAAAATGACTGGTGAACAAGCCAATTTCTCCAGTAACCGATTCAACAGCATCGGAAAAGTCTGATAATTGGTTATCGGTAACCACGGGATGTTGCATCGGTTGCTCTGAAATCAGAATTTCAAGTTCTTTTTTAAGATTGGGGCGAAATAAAAAATTCATCCAAGACATGGAAAAAAAATACATCAAAAGGGCAAGTATCATAAGGATAACCGTATAAGCAATAATGGTTTTTTTCATTTTGACCCTCCAAATAAACTTCCAAAATACCATATAAAAAGGGGAACCGATAATATGAACATCATCACGGAAAGAAGTTGATAGGTATTGACAAGCCCAAAGAATTCAACCATGA
>CAYYNI010000056.1:0-12286 GCA_964472765.1 uncultured Thermotogaceae bacterium
TCAGAATACAACCTCTTGATAGAGGGATTATCATGTGATTTTCTGAGTGTCAAAGCTTCATCAATTGAATAAACTCCTTTTGCCCGTTTCTCCAAAATCTGTGCATCAAGGCTGTACGGTTCGCCACCGCCTCCGATACAACCACCCGGGCAAGCCATAATCTCAACGAAGTGATAGAATTTCTCTCCGCTTTCAATTTTACTTAACAGCTCACGAACATTTTTTCCGCCGTGTGCGACTGCAATTTTGAACTCAATGCCGTTAAAATCGATACTTGCTTCTTTGATACCATCTAAGCCTCTTGCGGGCATGAAATCAATCTGAGGCAGCGGCTTGCCGGTGCCCAGTTCATAAGCAGTTCTTAATGCCGCTTCCATAACACCGCCGGTGTTTCCGAAAATGACAGCGGCGCCGGTTGATTCGCCAAGCGGATCATCATATTCACGTTCTTCCAATGAAGCAAAGGGTATTTTCTTCAATCGTATGAGTTTTCCCAATTCTCTTGTGGTAAGAACAAGGTCTACCCAGGGATCACCGTTTTCCATAGCATGCTGAGGTCTTTGGGCCTCGTCTTTTTTTGCAGTACAGGGCATAATGGAGACACTATATATATCCTCAGGTTTTACGCCAATTTTATCTGCAAAATAGGTCTTGATAACGGGTCCCAGCATCTGTTGGGGTGATTTCGCAGAAGAAACGTTGTCTTTGTATTGCGGGTATAGCTTTTCCATCATGTTAATCCATGCGGGACAGCATGAGGTGAACATTGGGAATGGTCCCCCTTCCTGTACCCTTTCCAATAATTCGGATCCTTCTTCCATGATGGTCAAGTCGGCTGAGAAATTGGTGTCAAAAACGTAATCGAAACCCAATTCTTTTAAAGCAGCTACCATATGGCCTGTTGAAACACTTCCCGGTTCCATGCCGAATTCTTCACTGATGGCCACACGAGTTGCAGGAGCAGTTTGAACGATTAAAACCTTGTCGTGCTTTTCAAGGGCACGCTTGGCGTCTCTTACGGCAGAATTTTCGGTAATAGCGCCTACAGGGCAGAATGCAGAACATTG
The DNA here is from genome assembly GCA_964472765.1 of uncultured Thermotogaceae bacterium. Lineage (GTDB taxonomy): Bacteria > Thermotogota > Thermotogae > MWEM01 > MWEM01 > JASUTC01. Next base: position 1,068 of record CAYYNI010000056.1, read on the forward strand.
TCCGCAATTAATACAATCTGTCTGGGAAAGTGGAATATTAAAAGCGGTAAGGGGTAATGTTTCGAATCCCCTGTCTGCCATGCCGTAGATGTTCATGCCTTGCAAATCCGCACAAGCTCTGACACAACGGGTACAGGCAATACACTTGTCCAAATCTCTGACGATGGATGGGGAGCTGTCATCGAAGATGATGGTTTTATTCTCAGCTTTTGGGAAGATGGGCTCCACATCATAGCTGTATATAAGGTCCTGGAATTCACACTTACCGTTGGATTCACAGGTCATACAATCGTTAGGGTGTCTGGAAAGGATCAACGCAAGATTTAATTTTCTGGCGTTATAAACACGATCGGAATTGGTTTTTACGACCATCCCGTCTCTAACCATTGTAACGCAAGCAGGCTGAAGATTGCGTGCGCCTTCAACCTCCACGACACAAACTCGGCATCCTCCCGTGGCTTCCAGCCTCGGGTGATAACAGAGTGTTGGAATATCTATACCGACCTCTTTGCAAGCTTCTAGTACGGTGACATTTTCAGGTACTTCGTAGTTACGGCCATTAACTGTGATCTGAACCGTAGCCAAATAAATCCCCTCCTCAAGTTAGTCTTATATATCTTTATAAGCCACTTTTTTGGCTCTTGTTAGCACTAAACAATTATAAAGGATCATCTTATAAACTGTCAAGCGCTCTGCTATGTAAAAAAAAGTTCTTTTTGTGTACAAATTGCCGAAACTTTTTTTGAAAACTCGGAACTTTTTCCGGCTCCTATCATCAAAAGCACTGTATCAGCTGTTTCTCGGCTGATTATTTGTTGAACAATATCTTCAGGCCGGCGGATACAAGTGTAAGATTTGTCTAAAGCATTCAACAATTCCTTGAATTTTTCAAAAATGGCAGGTTCTTCGGTCTCGTAGGCACTGAACACAGGCATGATGATAAGTTTTTCTATCAGCGGAGAAGAAAGCGTTTGTGCAAACAATTTCATATCACGTTTTAGTCGTGTATAGCGATGCGCCTCAAAACAGATCATGAGTTTCCAGTTTGGGTATCGATGAGTCACAGCCTGAATGGAAAACTCAATTTCTTTGGGTGTATGAGCATAATCATCGATGATGATGAGTTTTTCTGTGGCTAAACGGATTGTCATTCTTCGGTCTACATTTTCAAAGTCGTTCATCAGCGTAATGGCCTTTTGAGGGTCAATGGACAGCTGTTCACAAGTTTTCACAGCGCAAATCAGGTTGATCTTTGTATAGGAGTCTCTAATTTTTTCATTGATTTCGGAATAGGCTTTATATTGTACTGGTGAAAAACAGACGGCATTTTCGGGTATTGTTTCCAGCTCACATGGAACGACGCTTTTTTCAGCATTCTGAATAAAGGTCATCATAGATTCTTTATAGTGTTTCAGGTTGTCTTTATAATGCTCCAAATGGTCGCCCCTTAAATTGGTCAAAACGGCAATCTTGCTTTGAATGGTTTTAAAATAACCATCGCTTTCGTCAATTTCTGCAATGAGAGGACCTGTGCCACGTTTGTAATTGCCAAACTCCAGGTCTCGATGTAGGCCTCCTAATATAATTGTGGGATCAAGACCCATATGAATTAAAATATGCCCAATCATCGCTGTGGTGGAAGTTTTTCCATCTGTTCCGGTGATACCAATTAAGTCTCTTTTTGACTCCCTTAACAACTGACGAAAAAAATCCAGTCTGGACAAAACAGTAATATTTTGGTGATGAGCTTCAATTAATTCGGGATTTTGTTCCGAAACTGCGGTAGTGAACACACATATGTCAGGGTCGTGAATGTTATCCCTTTGATGTCCTATTTGGACGGATATTCCCTGATTTCTTAACAAAGAAACCCTGTCGTTATCTTGATCCGAACTCCCGCTGACACGATATCCCAAATCATTTGCAAAAAGTGCTACACCACTCATTCCTATACCACTGATGCCAATAAAATGAACTCTTTTCAACTAGCACACCACCTATCATCTTCTGACACCATTTTAACATAAATCATCCTCACTTTTTCTGTGCTATAATTGATCAAGGAGGGTAATAACTTGGGGGCCTGTAAGTGTATTTTTCTGTTTTTCTTTTTGTTTTTCTTTTTGTTATTTCATCTCTTTCAAAAGCCTGCTATTATCAACGAACCTTCGTCTATCAACGATTATTTGCAGATTTCTATGCCAATATTCAGTCAGATATTGAAAATTCATGGAGGCGAGTTGATGGGAACCGGAAATATCTGTACGATTCAATTAACAGAGCCTTCTTTTGAACTCGATTATTTTTGTCCGGGAACATTGATTAATAAAGGTAAAATAACGTATTTTCTTTCGTTTGAAACAGAGGATTCGGATCAAGATGGGTATCCGGATGTGGTTGAACTAAGCAAATCAGACAGTGAGAAATTTCGGGACTGGATGGTTTGGATAGCGAAAAATCAAAAAAACAGACCTTCTCCGGCTTGGATTCATAGAGATTGTTCGGGATTGGTACGTTTTTCCATTGTGGAATCATTAAAGCGTCATGATACGGCTTGGATTACAAGTTTTGGTTATTCCCATCCGGATTACGAGGATATCCAAGCCTATCATTACCCTGAGATTCCTTTGATTCGCTCCAGTGTTTTTTTAACGGCTAAGGGGTTTCAAACATTTGCCGATGCTAGACATTTGCTGCTGTATAATTGCGAAAGAATTGGCAAAGATTTGAGTGTTTCAAAAAAAGGGGATTTGTTGTTTTTCTATCATCCGCAGGATTCAGTTTTCCCTTATCATGTCATGATTGTGACAGATGATGGTTTTGTTTACCACACCGGTCCTGATGACGAATCTGAGGGTTATGTGAGATTGTGGAAAAAAAAGGATTATTTGGATGCAGCTCCGTTGGTTTGGCTTCCCGTGAAAGAGAATCCAAATTTTCTCGGTGTCTATCGGTTAAAATTTCTGAATGACTAATCAGTCTGTAGGAGGGCGTTATGAATAAAAGAATCGTATGGAGTCTGTTTGTTTTATGCTTTTTGGCATCGGCTGTGTTTGGAACCATTTATGTGAATGATCTGAATATCCTGGGCCCCGGTGATACACTTCAATTTCAGATCTATACTTACGCCAATGCCGAAAAAAAGCCGGTTACCATGTCAATTTACAAGGTTGAAGATGCCTTCTCTGTCTTCTTAAATGGGTTGGATTACAACGAAATCGAATCCGTTTTGTCGGGAAAAGAGGCGTTAATTCATTATCAGATTCCAGTGGATTCCTCTTGGCAGCGTGAAAGCTTTCCGCTAACGTTTTTCAAAGATTTGGGTGGTTATATTTGTCGCCTTTCAAGAGATAAAGAGATTACATACGCTTGTGTGGAAAGAACGGACATTGATGGGGTAGCTATTGATATGGGATCGTTTATTAACTTAGAAATATGGCATTCAAACAAAGGAGAACGGGTTTCTTTTGGAGATGTTTATACCGGTTTCGATCAGATATATATGGGGTCATTAAGCGATCCGCTGTTGAGAAAAATCGAAAAAAAATCGATCAAAAATGGCTTGATCGTAATCAAAACCCCTTCGGGCAATGCCATAGTGCAACTGGATGAAGAAGATTATATCAAAAATTATTCTGCAGAAATGATTTTTCTCTCGGAAAAACCGTTGTATAAACCGGGAGAAACAATTCAGCTCAAGGGTTATTTTTACGATAGGCCGACTTCAAAATTATTGGATAGTGGGACAGTTACCATGACATTAACGGATCCCATGGGCATTAAACTGAAGGAACAGACTTGCGATTTGGATCAATGGGGTGGTTTTGAATTTCATTACGATACGGTCGAGGAATCCGTCAGGGGTCATTACGACTTCACCGTTCTCTACCAAGGCAACGAATTTTACCGCTATGTAGAGTTGTCGGATTATCAGAAGCCTGAATTTACAGTTGAAGTGGAGAACCTGCAGGATGTATATTCCATTGGCAAGATCCCCCAATTTGAAATCAGATCGGATTATTATTACGGACAACCGCTTCAATTTGGCGAAGTTCATGTGAAATTGGATCTTTTACCCGATTATGAAAAGGTATTCAGTTCACAAACCACCGATATCCGATTTACAAATCTGACGGATGGGGTGGCAACGGGAACTTTGGCAATGACGGGTGAGGGTGTTGAAAATTATTCCGTGGAATTTACGGTGGTAGATCAAAGCGGTAGAGAAGTGAGCGAGCAACGATATTTTCAATATATCCCATCCGATGTCCAAATCAAATCCGAAAAATGGCGGTATTGGTATGAATTCGGACAGGCTGTTAATGGCCAGTTTTTCTTGAAATCATTGGATGATGCAGCGAATACCTTGAACAGACCGTTGAATATTGAAATCTATCGAAAAGGGAACCTCATTGTGGATGAGGTCTATCAAACCGATCAAAACGGGCAAATCAATGTGTCCTTTGACCCGATTTTACCCGGTTACTATACAATGAAAGTCATTGATTCTCAATACCCAAAAAACACGATGGAAAAGACATTTTTCGTCTATTCCTCAGAATATTCCTATTCCACAAACGAAAAACTTGAAATCATCACGGATAAAGAAGTTTACAAGCCCTCTGAATTAATCAACCTGAAGCTTATTTCATCCCTGCACACCCTTCATGTGTTGGCGGTACTTGATTTTGGAAATTCAGTGGTAACGAAAGATATTCGAATCAACGGGTACTCTGCTGACCTGTCCTTTGTGATTCCTGCGGATATGACCAGAAATGCGATCAACATCCGTTTTGTCAGTTATTTTGCAGGAGAAAGAATTTCCATGGATAAAAATATTCCGGTTCTATTGGACAGCCATTTGTTGAATATCACCTTGGATACAGAGGAAAAGGTCCAGCCGGGTGATCAAGTGGCTTATCAGATTACATTAACCGATGCCCAAAATATCCCGGTCAATGGTATTGTTACACTCAACGTGATTGATCAGTCTCTTTTAGATCTTTACGGTGATGACGACTGGAGAGAGGTCCTTTTGACTCTGGAAAATCCACCCTTTAATTATTATTTCGAGTACTTCAATAATTGTTATTACATCAATCGGGATCAAGCGCACAATCAATTGCCTTATGATACGCCAGATACACTTGCTCAAACGAAAAGTGCCGCTACCGGAAAAAGCGTTAAAGTGAGGAGTGATTTTTCCGATTCCGCACTTTGGTTACCGGCTGTAATTGTGAATGGCAAGCTTCAATCGGAATTCAAACTTCCGGAAAGTTTAACCACATGGAATCTAAGAACAATTGGATTCACAGCTGACGGTAAAAGAGGTTACGCAAGTCGGCACTTCATATCCACGTTACCGGTTACCGTCAACGAAATATTCCCGAAATTCCTGATCTCAGGTGATGAGGTGGAATTGGGAGTCAATTTGGGTAATTATTCAGGAGAAGAACTAACCTTTCAGCTGGTTTTTGAAGGGCCTTCCATTGAAGAAAACAGAGAGATTGTCTTAAGCGATAAGGAACAAAGCATTCAATGGTTTCGCTATAAAGTTCCGCAGGTTCAGTCAAAAGAGACCGTTAAATTCCAGATTAGCGCCGTTTCCGACAGCTTTTCAGATGCAATGGTCAAAGAGCTACCGGTTCATCCTGAAGACTTTACCAAACAGCTTGGATATGCGGGTATTATCACTCGTGAAGGGGTAGAGCAAACCCTTAACATTCAAGTTCCTTCAGAAGTGAGGGTAAGGGTGAGTGCAAATTTAGAAGCGGAATTGATCAATGCCTTGGAATATTTGATTGGTTATCCTTATGGCTGTACGGAACAAACCGTCAGTAGTTTCTTGCCGAGTCTGGCTTTCATGAAGTTAAATCAGGATTTAGCGGTTGGAGATTATTCTCAAGCCTTTAAGAAAGTTCCTGATATTACACAGGCTTTGTTGAAGCGACTGTATTCTTATCAGAATTACGAAGGCGGATGGGGATGGTGGAGAGATGGTCAGTCAGATCCCTTTATGACCGCCTATGTTTTGTATACTTTCTACAAACTGAAACAGATGGACATTGAAATCAATCAGCAATCTTTTAGTCGTGGACAAACGGCTTTGAAAGGCCTCTTGGAATCATCCGAAAAAGCTTTACCCTTTAGCGAATACATAATGGCCTTGCTGGATCCTTCTTATACGATTGTTTTAACAAATCAACAATCTACGTCGTCGAAATTGTTCCTGGGCCTGGTGATGTTGGAACGCAATCAGAATGAACTAGCCCGTTCTATTCTGGAAGATTTACTGAAAACAGGAACTGAAGTAGGAGGGATTTTTAAAATCAGCTTTGATCGAACCAGTTACTTTATCAACGATCTGATGTTAAACGCCTTGTTGTTTGAATTAATAATTAAAACAGGTTATGAGGGCGAGCAGGTTAACGGGCTGTTCCGTTATTTATATACTAACAAAACGGGGAGTTTTTGGTCTTCAACAAAGGACACCGCATTTGTGGTCATGGCCCTTTCGCATTATGTCTTTGAGGGCACGGATTTAGAATTCTCTGTTAAAAAAGGTGTCATTGATAATGAAACTGAATGGGTTGCAACAGGTGTGATTGCCAAAGGGCAGATGAAGGACTTCACTATTCCTGTTGTTGCCCCAACGAATCTGAATCTTTCGTTGTCGGGTTCGGGCGGTCTCTTATGGGAAATTGGGGTTGCTGAATCCTGGAATCCTCTCGATCAAAGATTGGCTGATACCCATACACAAGAGCATTTTGTTCAACGAACATTAGAAGTGAAACGTGACGTAACTGTTATCGATGCCAAAGGAAAGGTGACCTACGATTCTCTGTATATTCCCATAAAAAGTGAAATCAGACTTGGAATGGTTGTTGAATCTGGGGCTGAAGTACCCAATCAGTTGCAACCGGTAAAAATCGAATCCTTCAGTATCCAGCAAACTTCAGAAGATTATTGGAGTGCTTTGTTTGTGAACAACTGTGAAACGGGGTTGAGAATTCCTGAGGATGTGAAACTGATTGGAATGGATGCCACATCTCTGATCTTTGACCGTAATCCGTTCAGTTATGATGAGGGAAAATTCAGGTTTTTCTTTGAAATCAACAAAAAAGAATTGATGGTGGGCGATGAGATCCGTTCAACCATACAAATGCATTTCCCGGTTGATTATCACTGGGTGGCTATTGAAGAATATTTGCCGGTTTGCTTTGTCCAGAACGAGCAGTATATGGATAATTATTATTTTGGAAAATATTTCTCGTCCCGTTACTATCTTTGGTCTTACTATCTCTCCAATATAGAAAAAAGATATGACAGAACATCACTCTTTTTTGAATTTCTTGATGAAGGATTTTCCATTTATCAAAACCATTACAAGGTGGTTTCTGCGGGAGAATTTCTGGTGCCGCCTTTGAGGCTTTTTCAGATGTATGAAGTGGGATCGGATTGTGTCGCACCGGGCTTAACCATACAAGTCAATTCCAGATAAGGTTTGGTGATGAATTGTGAAAAAACTTTGGATCGGTTCTTTTCTTTTATTGGTCTTTTTGACCACCTATTTTGGCGCATTCAGTGATTTAGCAGCTAGTCATTGGGCTTATGATTCGGTTATGTCTTTGACCCAACTGGGTATCATCAGCGGAATGCCCGATGGCACTTTCAGAGGGAATGATCCTATGACCCGCTATCAGTCAGCAGTAGCAATGAAAAGGATTTTAGATTACACCATTGCTCAAACAGGAGACGGTGTTCACATCCCGACAGATCTTTTAGGGCGGCTGGCAGAGTTGGAAAATCTTGTCAATCAATCACTCAACGCTGTACAAAAGGCTGGCGAAGATTACCGATATATCATGAAAAGGCTTGAAACAACTGCGGGTTTACCTGTTGTCAGTGGTTATGAATACGAGGATTTGGACAGACTGGTAGGGGAAATCCTGGAGGTCAAATGGGATGCAAAAGATATTGAAGGCGCCATGTCTCAAACCAACGATAAGATTGAGCAGTTAAAGCTAACCGATCAGGAATTGTTAAACCGATTGGATAAACAGGCTGTTCAGAATAGCGAGATAGATAGCCAACTCGTTGCGTTGAATTCTAAAGTGACTACCTATCAATGGGTTGCCGTTTCCTCTGCAATTATTGCCATCGGTTCTTTTATCATGGCGGGATACGTTCTTTTAAAATAGGACAACAAAAGTTTTTTTGGATGGCAAAAAAAATTGATGTTTAGAAATTCGTCAAATTATGATAAAATAGACTCATGAACAGTTTTGAGCATTTAGTAGACAAGCTGGCAAAAAAAAGCGGCGTTTTTTCTGAGATTAAAGTCAGGCTTATTTTAGAAGAATGGGAAGCGATTATTGGAAGTCCGCTATCGAATAAAACAAAACCCGTTGCCTTAAAGGGCGGGGTTTTGTATGTTTTATGTGAAGACCCGATGTGGGCACAAGAATTGCGATTTTATACGACAGATATTTTAAAGAAGTTAAAAGCAAGATTGAAGGATACACGAGATGTTAATATGATCAAGATCGTTAGAAGGAGTGAAGAAGTTGCCGGAAAAATATACAGCTGACAGTATTAAGGTTTTAAAGGGATTGGATCCCGTTCGAAAAAGACCGGGGATGTACATTGGATCAACATCCAGTACCGGTTTGCACCATTTGGTTTATGAAATTGTCGATAACAGCATTGATGAGGTTCTTGCGGGATATTGTGATGAAATAAATGTAACCCTGCTTAACGATGGTTCAGTGGAAGTTGAGGATAACGGCAGGGGTATCCCCTGCGATATGCACCCTATCGAGAAAAAAAGTGCCTTGGAGGTTGTGTTAACAACACTACATGCGGGAGGAAAATTCAATAAAGACAGTTATAAAGTAAGCGGCGGTCTCCATGGTGTTGGATTATCCATCGTAAATGCCCTTTCTGAATGGCTTTATGTTGAAATTCATCAGGGAGGTAAGATATACGTTCAAAAATATGCCAGGGGTTATCCTCAAACAGGAGTAGAGGTTGTTGGGGATACGGATAAGACGGGAACAAAAGTTCGGTTTTACCCGGACTCTCAGATCTTTTCTACTATTGAGTTTGACTTTGATATCTTAAACACACGTTTCATGGAGCAAGCCTACTTAAATCCTCAGGTGACCATTAAAATCACGGATAAAAGAGAAGAAGAGGAATGTGAAGAGGTTATCCATCATTATAGTGGGGGACTGGCTGAGTTTGTCAATTATTTACTTAAAAACTCTAAAACCCTGACAACCGATCCCATTTCCATATCCGGTTCTTTTAACGATACAGAGGTGGATTTGGCTTTTCATTATACAAAAGGAAGCGAAGAAAAAATCCGTTCTTATGTGAACAATATTAACACCGTTGACGGGGGAACGCATCTAACTGGTTTTCGCATGGCTTTAACCAAGTGTGTGAATGATTACATCAAAAAATACGATCTCCTTTCCAATGGTAAAAAAAAGAAGGATGACGAGTTACAGATCATCGGAAAAGACGCCCGAGAAGGTTTGGTGGGCGTTTTAAGTATTAAGGTCAAAGAACCTCAGTTTGAAGGCCAGACCAAGGCAAAACTGGGAAACGAAGAGGTACAGGAAGCAGTTAATCATGTGGTCAAGGATAAATTGTCCGAGTATTTTGATATTCATGCCGACCTCACCAAAAAGATTCTGGACCGAGTCATTCAAGCTGCAAAGGCCAGATTAGCCGCTAAAAGAGCAAGGGAATTGGTTAGAAGGAAAAGCGCTTTGGAATCATCCACCCTGCCAGGAAAATTGGCTGATTGTTCAACAAAGAAAAGGGAAAAATCCGAGTTGTTTATCGTAGAAGGAGATTCAGCCGGAGGCTCTGCCAAGCAGGCTAGAGACAGGGAATTTCAAGCCATTTTGCCATTAAGGGGAAAGATTCTCAACGTTGAGAAATCTTCCTTGGATAAATTACTGAAAAGCGATACCATATCTGATATCATTACGGCTTTGGGAACGGGGATTGACGATGATTTTGATATCACAAAGAGCCGTTACGGAAAGGTTTTTATCATGACCGATGCGGACGTGGATGGCGCTCATATTCGGACGCTAATTTTAACGTTGTTCTTCAGGCACTTCAGAGAGATGATCAACGATGGGATGGTTTATATTGCCATTCCGCCGTTGTTTAAACTATCTGTAGGCAAAGATTCTCATTATGTGTATACCGAAAAGGAACAAGTACAGATGATGAAAGAGTTGAGAGGTGAGTCCAACAGAAAGGTGAATGTCCAGCGTTATAAGGGTTTGGGTGAGATGAATCCAGAACAGCTATGGAATACGACCATGGACCCCACAACCAGAAGAATGGCCAGAGTGACGATGGAGGATGCGGAACTGGCAGATTCCATATTAACCACTTTAATGGGCAATGATGTTGAAGACAGACGACGGTTTATTACACATCATGCTCTGCAGGTAACCAATCTGGATATTTGATGTTTGAAAAAGGAGAAAAAAAGGTTCAATTGATTCTTCTTCTGCTCCTTTTTTTGGGGTTGGTTTTTTTGACCAAGGCCTTTTTTCTTCGTTATTCTGGTTTGTTTGCGAATCAATCGCCGGTGATCGCCTTTTCCGGGAGCCAAAAACAAGACGAAAACATTATCGTTTCAAACGTCTTCTTAAGCTATTGGAAACCGGGTCTGGAATTTATGGAATCGTATCAACCTCAGGGTTTTTTGATCGAGGGATATGGATCTCATCAGAATGAAGATCAAACCGAAAGCTTTGTTTCTCAGAAAGTCAATCGTCAAAAGGCTTCCTTTTATGTGAATTTTGAGAACAAAGGCAAAGTTCTTCTTTCGGAGAATGCTGAGATTGTCTGGCGAATACCATCGGCTGAATTTTATAACAGTAAGTTTTATTCGTTGCCCGAAATTTACAATGTGGGCGATATGGATGAAGTAAAGAACATCATTGAGAAGGTTTCCCGACAGTCAATTTTGTTTAAGAATTATCTTTCGGCAATAGACGGGAAGGAAAAAATATTTTATTTGAGAAACGGAAATGTCTTATTGGTAAACAGTTGGAACAATCTTGAGGTGTTCGATGGAGAGGGGTTTATCTATCAGATGGGGAAGGGTCAAATATATGATTTATACAGCAACGGAAGGTATTTCCCGATAATTAAAAGAGGTGAATAAAATGTCCGATTCTTTT
>CAYYNI010000057.1:0-12225 GCA_964472765.1 uncultured Thermotogaceae bacterium
TGTGTTATTTTTCACATACTCTTGCATAGTATACCATAAAGAAAAACCGTCGCTAAACAACATCCAGGATGACATTAGCCACCCGGCCTAAAATCATGCACTCGGCTTCCCAGATATTTTTTTTAATCACAATGGGATCGAAATTGACATTTTCACTTTGTAAAACAACGCCAAACAAGTCTGGGAAAAAGCGTTTCACCACACATTCACTGTTACCGACGATAAAGACTCCTACAGCCCCCCGTTTTAAATTCTTTTCCTTTTGAACAATGACAATGGATTTATCCATAATGATGGGTTCCATGCTCTTCCCTTTAATTTTTAGACAAAAATCTCCAGGGATTCCCGGGATACGGGGAATATAATCGATGATATTCTCCTGTGCGAAGATGGGCCTGCCAGCTGCAATTTCACCCAGAAGTGGCCAGTAGTCATCTTTGTCTTGATCCGTTCCCGGGATTATATTCTCAAGGCCCAATAGGTATTCCACACTCACGTTGAAATAAATCGCCAATGCCTTTAAGACATCCATGGAAGGTTTAGATTTGGCCATCTCCAATTTTGAAACCATCTGGGGAGAAACCCCAAGGATCTTTGCAATTTGAGCCTGACTGTCCTTGTTCCTTTCCCTAAGCTGCCTTAATCTTGTTGAGAATTCGTTCATCTTGTTTTCACCCCATCCTTCAATCTATTATACCACCAAAGGTTGATTCGTTCATAAACTTTTTACAACCAATGGTTGTTTTTTTGGTGATGGCGGTGTATGATAGAACGAAACTCACTCCAAATACTCTCAACCAAACGTGACAAACAAGGAGACAAAATGATTAAACGGCTGATAAGAATGGAATATGCGTTTACTTTCGGTATAGTGGGGCTTACCTTTGAAGTCAACTCATTTGAAAAAAAGGTATGTGTAGAGCAAATAGAAGCGTTTTTAATAGAAATGGGACTGGCAAAAGAGCGAATCAGAGGTATTGAGTTGGTTGAAATGATCGAATAGGCTGGGCGTTTTTTGGCAATCGATCAAAAACCCTGTATAATAAAGAAAATAATCTTAAAAAGGGGTGTCTATAATGAAAATCAGATGGTTGGGTCATTCATGTTTTGAAATCAGAACGTCCTTCAACATTTTAACGGATCCCTACGATGAATCTGTTTCTTATCATTTCGATCCCATGGACATTCAAATCATCACCGAAAGTCATCAGCATCATGATCATAATTCGCATCATCGGGTACAGGGCGATCCGGCAATTGTTAAAACGGTTGGCGATCATGCCTTTGACCAGGTCATGATCAGAGGCTATCCGTCTTTTCATGACAAAGAAGGGGGCAAAAAAAGAGGGGACAACATCATTTTCCAAATCATCGCCGAAGGTATCACCCTTACGCATCTGGGTGATTTAGGGCATCAGCCGGATGCAAACCTGGCAGAAAAACTTTCCGGCACGGACGTGCTCATGATCCCGGTGGGGGGTACCTATACCATCGACGCCAATGAAGCGGTTCAACTCATCGAGCAGCTCAAACCTAAGGTGGTGATTCCCATGCACTACAAAACCCAATACTGTGATTATCCCATCGCTGAGCTTACCGATTTTACCAACGGCTTGAAATGGAAAACTGTTGAACTGGCTTCGTTGGAGCTCAATCCACTCAAGCTTCAGGAACTGTATCGGACCTGTGTGATCTTTCAAAGCTAATGATTTTCAGGTTTTAAAATCAAAGAGGCGCCCATAAGGGCGCCTCTGTTTATATTGGTTTGCGAAATTATTCAAAATATAGCTGATAAAGGGCGTTGTATGTCCCGTCTGCCACCATTTGTTCAAATGTGTCACGAAATTCGTTGACAAATTTCTCCGATGTATCTTTGGAAATAGCCACAAAAACATCTCGAGTAGCCAAATGCAGTACCGGTTCGATTTGCTGCATATCATAACCCGCATCTGTTACGATTTCCTTTACGGTGAGGTTTGTCAATACCGTGAGGTCAACCTTTCTTTCCATAAGCTGTTTTACACACTGTACGGGTGTGGGGTAGCTCACCAGGTTGTCGAATCCCATGTCGATGAGCAATTGTTCCATCCACCAGGAAGATGTCGTGGCGATCTTTTTCACCTGCTTGGCGTACTCGATTGACGGTACGGCCATGTTTGAAGCGGCGTTCTTATACAGATAGGCGTTGTTTTGTACCACCGGGCCTACCCAGTTAAACAGAGGCGTTCTCTCCGGTGTTTTTGCGATACTGAAGATGACCACGTTGGGATTCAACAGAGCCAGGCGGTAAATCAAATCCCAGTCCATCACCATGATGGCTTCATCGTTGCCCATTCTGGTCTTGATCTCTTTGACAATATCCGACACAAAACCCACCGCTTGTCCGTTTTTGTCTGCAGCCGTTAAGGGGGCATAACCGGCTTCGGCTACGAATGCGTACAGCCCGGGCGCCTTTGTTCCCGGCAGCCATTTTTCGTACACCATTGTCAATTCTCCACTTCGCTTCATATCGTCCAATCCCTGTTGCCATTGTTGAACAACCTCGTCCGACACATCCTTGGAAAAAGCCATGTAGATCAAATCCATGGAGTAAGTAAGTAATGGTTTCAGGTTAGGAACCGGCACGACACTCTCTTTGATCAGGATAGACAAACTGACATTATCCGTGGTAAACAAATAGCCGTCATTTGAAAGGAATGCCTTAAAGGCCTCTTTTTCGCTGCTAAAAACAGCCAAATTGGTAAAACCTTTTTCCATCAGATATTGAGTGGAATAATAATCCTTCACGACACAGATTTTTAGCGCTTTTTTGGCCTCATCCAATGATTCATAATACAGATTGTCCCCTTCTTTTGTGTATATGTTTGTTTTGATATTGCTGAATGGGCCCACCCATTTGAAATGATCTTTTCTTTCGGTGTTAATGGCCACTGCCGCAAGGGCTAAATTTCCTCCTTGAATGGTCCGGCTGTATGCTCCTTCCCACTGGGTATATTCCACATCTATTTCATGGTCAACCTTTTCGCTTATCTGGTTAACAACATCCACTGCCAGGCCCTTTAAGGTGAAATCATCCATGTAACTGAAAATGGAGTGGGGTTCAAAGATAACCGTTAGATCGGCCGACAAAGCCATCAGCGAGAAAAACGCCAAGCTCAACAACAGTAAAATTTTTTTGTTCATACAACCAGCTCCTAAAAAAAAATTTATATGATCATAACGGATGGTCTGATTTGCCAAATCAAAAAAATCCATCCAAACGATTATAACATCATCATTTTTAACAGTTGAGTTAATCATTCATGATAACAAATCATGAGCCCGGACGACTCTTTTTAGGTCATCGGGTTTTGAGAAAACACAAGGGATACGGAAAACAATCCGGACTGTTCAATCGATTTGTTTTATTCAATAGACATAAGCATTAGAATGGCCGCTTCATGAGTGGTCATGATGGCACCCCATTGGCGTTAAATGAACTTTTTACAAACGGCTAAAATCCTTTCCCCCGTTACCGGCTTGGTTAGATAGTCGTTCATTCCAGCCTCTAATGCCCGTATTTTGTGCTCTTTGGTGGCATGTGCGCTGACGCCGACAATACACAATTCTTTTGGGGTATTGGCCTCGCTTTTTCGGATCATTTGAGCAACGTGATAACCATCGTAATCGGGTAGCTGAATATCCAAGAACAGGATATCAAAGGGTTCTTTGTTCTCGATGATTTTTTCCATGGCATCCGTCCCGTTGGCAACCACCTGAACGGTGCACCCAAACCGCTCGATCATTTTGGAGATAATCACCTGATTGATGGGGTTGTCTTCCGCTATCAGGATCCTCAAGTCTTTTATCGTTTTGCTGAGTTTTTCGGCTGAAAGTGGCATTTCATCACAATTGACTTTTGGGGCGCTGATCACGAAAGAAAAACAAGTCCCCTTGCCTAAAACACTCTTCACGGAGATTTCCCCTTCAAGGAGTTGGACCAACCGTTTGGATATGGCCAGCCCTAAGCCTGTTCCGCTTTTGGTTTCGTTCTTTTTGCGGGTCTGATAGAAATCACTGAACAGCTTTGCCTGCTCGTGCTCATCCATCCCCACGCCGGTGTCTTGGACTGAAAAACGCAATCTGTCTTGATCGAGAGCCTGGACGCTAAGGGTGATTTCACCGTTATCCGTGAACTTCGCAGCATTCGACAAAAGGTTGTTCAGGATTTGGTGAAGCCGAACCTCATCGGTTAAAGCGCAATAATCAGGCGCCAAATCGTTTATCAGGGTCAGCTTCAACCCCTTTTTCCGGCAGTTGATTTCATAAGCGGCCATGATCTCGCCCAGCAAATCATCCAAATGAACGACCTGTTTATTAACCGACATCTTGTTGGCTTCAATCTTGGATAATTCCAACACATCATCGATCAGATTCGTCAACATTTCAGAGGAGTTTTTGGCAATAAACCAAAGTTTTTGTTTTTCATCCTCACTCACCGAGGTTTCCATCAACTCGATGGCACCTGAAATTTCGTTTAAGGGGTTTCGGATCTCGTGGCTCATATTTGCCAGGAAAATGCTTTTGGCCTTCGTCGCTTCCTCCGCTATGGCCTTGGCTTGAATGAGGTTTTTCTCAATTTCCTTTTTATCGGTCACATCCGTCAAAGAACACATGTAAAAGGCCTCGGATTCATCATCTTCCACAAACAGACTCTCAAAAATGACGGTCTTCCCGTTCTTCAGCAACATCTCATTTTTTACCTTATTGCCCGTCTGCTTGGCACTTCTCAAATTCGAGAAGAAAGCGGCGTGATCATCCGATTCGATTTGCAATGTGAAAGGTTTGGCTTGCATGTTCTTTTTGGGCTTTCCGATAATAGCGGTGGAAGATTTGTTTAATTCAAGCACAATGCCCCTGACATCTAATGTGAGAAAACCGGTGGGAGAATTTTCAAAAAGCCGGTAGTACTTGTTTCTGGAATGTTCCAATTCAATTTGAAGGCGTGCCATATTCTCGTTTTGAATCTCCAATTCCATTTGATGAATGATTAAATCCTCTATAATCCGCTTCATCTCATGGTTGTTTAACGCTTCAATCTCGTAATTGGCAGGAATCTTCCCCTTTTCGGATAATCGCATGATCGCCTTTTTCTTCAAGTCATCCTTGTCTATCATGTTCTCACCTCTTAGACCTTTTCCAGGGATACAATGACCCCTGAAATCTGATTGTTTTCACCAAATTGTGGCGTAGCGTTGATTCTGACCCGGATTTTTTCCCCGTTGCCGTCTACAACGTTGTGAATAAAATTAACGACCGGCTGTTTGGTTCTCATCACTTGTGAAAAAGGCAACGCCTCACTTTCCGGGGTTTGATTTTCAGCTGTTGTTATGTTCCAACGTTCAGAGTCATAAGTTCTGCTGACGATTTCTTCCTTTGATAATTTCATAACCTGTTCGGCTTTTTTATTGGCATAATTGATTCTCCCCTGAGCATCTAAAAAGAAGATTGCGTTGGGATTGTCTTCAAGAATCACTTTCAGGAATTGATTTTCTTCTTCGACTGCCTTGCGTTTGATTTTCATGTTTGTGATATCTTCTGATACCATTAAAAAGAAATAGTCATTTGAACCGGTGTAATAGACTTTCGAAACAGATGCCATCTCCCAAATACACGTGTTTTTTCCACATACTTTTATCTCATCGGAATATTTTTCGCCCCTGTTGATCACCCTTTTGATCTTTTCATACTCAGCAGCCCAGGGTTCTTCATCCGGTCTGAAGTAATCCAAGTCCTTGCCGATGACTTCGTCTAACGGATAGCCCGTTTTACTTAAAAATTGCGGATTGGCGTACTCGATTTTGCCTTGTGAATTGAACAGGCAGATCATAACCGGACTTTGATCAATGGCATAACTGAACTTTGAAATCTCTTTTGATGCAGCTTTCATTTCTGTGATATCCAGGAATGTTATAACTACTCCTTTGACCTGATTGTCCACCGTGATATAAGGGCGAATTCTCTTGAAGAATTTTCTACCATGTTTATTTTCAACTTCCGCTGATTTGGGTTTCAATGTCATGAGCACTGACTTGGTGTCATCGTCTATATTTGAGCCGATCAGATTATGCGTAATATGAGTGATTGGCCGGCCGATATCTTGGTCCATGAGGTTGATGATGTCCCTCACTACGGGGGTGAATTTCCGGATCCTTAGGTTTAAATCCACGAATATGGTCCCAATATCGGCATTTTTAAGCAGGTTCTCCATGTCGTTGTTTAAATCCGTCAGCTCCTGGATCTTGGCTTGGTATTCCGAGTTAACGGTAATGAGCTCCTCGTTCACTGATTGCAATTCTTCATTCGTGCTCTGCAGCTCTTCGTTGGAAGAAAGCAATTCCTCATTAGCCGCCTGCAATTCCTCGTTGGAAGTTTCCAATTCTTCAATTGTAGCCTGCAGATTCTCTTTGGTGTACTGCAGCTCCTGTTCCAAATCCTTAATCCGTTGATCTTTATCATCGAAAAATTCATCGGCATCCTGTTTTAAATCGTTTTCCTCATGTTTTTTTACATCCCGCTGTTTCAACAGGATGATCATGTACTTCCGGTCTTTCACCTTTTTCATGAATACCGACAAATCCAAAAATTCCGTTTCAGATTCCCTTTCCAGGCTGATTCCAGGATAGAACACTTCCTTCTCGTTTTTCATGACCTTGTGCAGGGCAATACCGATGGGTACACTTAATTCCCTTCGAAACAGTTTCAAAGCGTTAATCTGAATCCTTCCGGTGGGCAGCTCCAGGTACCTGTTCGCTTCACCGCAAGTCATGACGATGTTAAACGATTCATCTACGATCACACAGGGGTTCACAAAATGCATCAGGATATAATCCTGTAGGGTGGAATAATCATCAGCGGTTGAAGAAAAACTTTTTCCGCCGATTAGATTTCGGCTGGATTTTGCCGACAACCTGGTCAGGCCGAACGAGTTGGGAAAAGTACTATGCTTGACATCGGTGTTGGTCAACTGATAAATTTTCCAACGGTTGCTAATGGTCTTGTAATATTGATCCATTTCCCCGATGGTCTCACTGCTGCCGAGAAAAAGAAAGCCGTATTTTTTTAACGAATAGCTGAAAAAGGAAAAGATTTTTTTCTGTAGCATCGTTTGCAAATAGATGAGCAGATTTCGGCAGGAAATAAAATCCATATTGTTAAACGGGGGGTTTTGGATCAAATTATGGGGGGCGAAAACCAGTTTTTCACGAATATCCCGATTGACCTGAAAAAAACCGCCCGTGTTCCTGAAATACTTATTCAGATATTGAGAAGGGACATCTTCGGCAATGCTTTCGGGATAGATACCCTGAGAAGCAAACTCAATGGCGTCTTTATCGATATCTGTAGCAAATATCTTAAAATCCTGATCATACCCCATCGTTTGAAAATAATCCTGCAACAAAAAGGCTAAAGAATAGGCCTCTTCCCCGGTAGAACACCCGGCAACCCACAACCTCAACGGTTCCTTCTCGTTGTGTGATTTCAACATTTCAGGGATGACTTTCTTCTGAATAATATCGTAGGCCTCTTTGTCCCTGAAAAATCGCGTCACACCAATCAGTAATTGCTTGTAAAGGATATTAACCTCATTCGCATTGTCGTACAAGAATTCCAGATAATCCTCAATAGAAGATAATTGGTTGATTCCCATTCGCTGTTCAATCCGCCGGTAAACGGTGCTTTTTTTGTAATAACTAAAATCCACCCCACTGTAGCGTTTCAGCATCTCAAATATCTTTTGAAAGGGCTCCTGATCATCGATGATCTTTTTGTTTGTCTGTGAAAAGATGGGGTTTTTAATGTATTTCACCAGCGCTTCTCCCATCTGCTCAGGCGCCAGGATAAAATCCACCATACCTGCAATAATGGCGCTTCGTGGCATGCCGTCAAATTGAGCGGTATTTTGATCCTGAACGATGACCATGCCGCCTAATTCTTTGATATGGCGAATCCCCCTGGTCCCGTCACTACCGGTTCCGGAAAGAATCACCGCAATGCCTTTTTCTTTTTTGTCCTCAGCCAATGATCGGAAGAAGATATCGATGGGCAAGTTGAGAGACCGCTGCCCTTGATGTGGCGTCAAGTACAGTTTCCCGTGAAAGAGTTTTAGATTATTCTTGGGAGGGAGAAGATAGATCTTGTTTGCTTCAACTTGAAGATTATCCTTTGCCTGAACGATTTCCATATCCGTATGTTTGGCCAGGATTTCATCCATAAGGCTTTTATAATCCGGTGAAAGATGCTGAATAAT
This sequence comes from uncultured Thermotogaceae bacterium, assembly GCA_964472765.1. Taxonomy (GTDB): domain Bacteria; phylum Thermotogota; class Thermotogae; order MWEM01; family MWEM01; genus JASUTC01. The sequence goes on from CAYYNI010000057.1 coordinate 8,291, forward strand.
CACAAAAGCTATTCCAGGATTGTTCGGCATATTGTTGAAAAACTTCTCGATCGCATCCAAGCCACCGGCAGAAGCACCAATTCCCACAACATACAGATCTTCTTTATCCATAACAGCCTCCCATGAAAAGGAATATGTTGATTATACCAAAAAAAGCTGGATGGCTATCTTTTTTTTAAATTAATATTACTCTCTTTTAACTCTATTATATTATTTTTAGATTGTTCGGCCAAGCAGCTAAGAATTCTCTTATCCATCCTCACCTGTGGATGGTTAGCAAGAGAAAACGTCATGATACATAGCTGAAATATCCGCTTATGAAACAAACGGCTTACAAAAAAGGAGTGAGATAAATGAAACGAAGTTTAGTGGGATTGATTGTTTTGATGATTGTCCTTTCAGTGTTTACTTTTTCTGCAGCAGAAGCGTATGACCCTCCATCAGAGGAAAGATCATCATTGAATCTATCACTTACCGATGAGATGTTGCAGCTTAGAAAGGGAATCAAGGTGATCAACGTTCATTACAGCAGTTCCGATGAATACGTTGAAATCATGAATACAACGGAAAAGCCCGTCAATCTGATAGGCCTGATACTGATTAGCGGCACTAATTTTCAACAGTATGTTTTTGGGGAGATTATCCTTGAACCCCAACAAATCTTAGAACTACATTCGGGTCCTGATGCAACCGGTCTGGTTTGGACCTATGAATACGTCCACGCTGATACAACGGACGGTGTCCTGCTGAATGAAATAGACGGCAGTTATCTATCTAGTTTCCGTTGGGGGCGGTAGCAGATTAACAAGCAACGGGGTAATGGCTGACATGATTTTTTTATCATCATAGCTGTTTTCGATGAGGTGTTTTTCCATCTCCAAAGAGTCGACTATTTCAAGTTCCAGTTTTTGTCTCTCATTCAACACCTCCAACACACCGTCTATCCCCCTCAATCCTTTATACAGCCCAAATCCCCTGTTGGTATAATAATCTTCAAACCCCTCATACCAATTTTTAGGCCTTTCTTGAACGATTCTCTCAAAAGAGGCCTTTAAATCAGGTGCCTGAAGGTATATCAAAAGGGGTTCTAAGGGCCGGATTATTTCAGCTAATTGCTGAACATACGATTTGGTCAACGAATGAGGCGCATTATCCCGCACCAACGTTACAGTGACAGGATTTTGGATAAACACGCATTCCAGAATGACAACACAGTCTTTATTCTGTTGAATCTTAACAAATTCTTCCCATTTTTTTTGAATTAAATCCATATGTCGTCCAAGGGGCAATTCATAGACGTCATTTTTCACAACGTCCGGTAATAGTTCTTCAGGAAAATGGATTATTCCCTCGTGCAGGATTTTTTTATAGGGGATCATATAAGCGTCTTTTAAAGGAATCGTTATTTTTTCTAAAACAGCTTGATTATTCAAATGATTACTCATGAGCTCTTTAAACCGACCAAGCGTAAAATACGCCACACCATCATAATCCACCGGATGGGAAAGCTCTCCCTCAAGGTGCACTGTGCTTGGAACGCCGGCCTTCAAAAGGTGTTGATTGATCTCTTTTGCGAGCGTTGTTTTCCCCGACCCCGGTAAGCCTTCAACCAGAATCAATTTCGTTGACATTCATATACCTCCTTAAATGGAAAAATACCCTTTATTTTAGCACTTGAAAACAAAAACAGAACATCATTATCCACTCGTTTATTTGTTATAATAGACTGGAAGATAAAAATGAATCGATTAAAGTAACCGTTTTTTTAGATCAACGATAAACTGTTCAATGTGCCTAAACCCACAGGAAAGGAAGTGTATCCCCGTGAAAATCATCATTGCGGACGATTCCATCTTGATGAGAAGAAATCTTAAAAGTATTCTGAAACAACTGGGCTATAATGTCATTGCCGAGGCATCAAACGGCCAGGAAGCGGTTGAATTGTATAAACGCCTTAAACCAGATGTTGTCACCATGGATATTTCCATGCCGGTTATGGACGGCATCGAGGCAGTCAATCAAATCGTTCAGTCATACCCAGACGCCAACATTATCATGATTTCAGCATTAAACCAAAAAGAAATGGTGTTTAGAGCCATTGAACGTGGGGCGAAGTATTACATCATCAAACCTTTTAAAATCGACATGGTCGCAAAGGCATTGGAACAGGTCTGCAACTCAACCCAAAGGAAACCGCTAAAAATATCTGATTCTTCTGCCGAACCAGTATATCAAACAGCCAACGCCACTTCGGGATATGTGGTTTCAAACGAAAATGGCATCTTTATGGTCAAAATTCTGTCCACATTAAACAACAAACAATCCATCGAATTGAAAGGAACCATTCAAGGGCTTCTGGCAATCCCGAAAGTAAAAATTACATTTGATTTGAGTGCATGTGCTTTTACCGATCAAATGATTCCCAAATTGCAACCCTATACAGACCAAATCAAACAACATGGGGGAATTTACGATATTGTCAGATAAAAAACCCCCGCATAGACTGCCTACTTCTTTTCCTCAATAGAAAAACGCCCAAGTTCCTGTTTGCTTGTTCCTTTGATATTCAACGGCAAGCTGACTTTTATCCGTGTTCCTTTTGTGAGTTCACTTTCCACTTCTATGGCTCCGTTGTGTTTGTCAACAAATTCCTTACAAAGCAGCAACCCAAATCCCGTTCCCTGCTCGCCGTTGGTTCCCTCAACTGATTTTGTTTCTCCTACTTTGAACAACGATTCCTTTTGTTCTCTACACATCCCGGTTCCGTTGTCACAGACTTCAATCTCAACGTTTTCAGTCGTCTTTTTTGCCCCGATGTGGACCGTTCCGTCCCGTTTGGTGAATTTTACCGCATTATTCACCAGGTTTCTAATCACAGTATTGATCATATCCGCATCGATTTCAGCCTCTACTATTTCGTCACTATCCATTAGAAGTTTTACCCCCTTTTCCTCTGCCAAAGGACGAAAAAGGCTGTAAGCTTCACGGATCAACCCGGTCAGGTCCGTCTGTTTTGGATGAAAGGGCGTTAGATCCTGTTGAATTCTCGACCATTCCAAGAGGTTATTGAGTAGATTGAAGATTTGTTTTGAGGAAATATCAATGTAGCCAACATAGTCAACGATCTGCTTTTTTGGTAAGTCATCAATACCCACCTTCAATAATTCACAAGCGCCGAGCAACCCGTTAAAAGGACTTCTTAAATCATGCGCCAGTATCGAAATAAAACGGTCTTTTGTGGCAATCGCTTCATTCAGCTCTTTGTTTCTATAATAAATGATCTCCTGATTCTTCCGATTTTCCAAAAACAGCCCCAAAATTTCAGCAATCGCACGCAGCAAATCGATATCCTCCGAGCTCCATTCTCTTTCTTCAAAAACATCATCAAAACCGATATATCCAAACCATTCTCCCTGAACGAAAATAGGAATGACCAGCATCGATTTGATGTCCTGTTCTTGAAGGATACCCCTCTCGCTTTCAGGAAATGTTTCTACGATTCCTTTAACAATGTCATTTTGAGAAAGCAATTCCACCCACCTTTGAAAACCGGCCTTCCGGTATACCACATGCTGAAGCTCCGGGTTGTCGATCTGCGGTTCTACGCCCTTCGCACACACCTCATAGGTTTGTTTGAGTGCCAATTCATTTTGCTCATCGATGAAATTCTCAAAAATATACACCCTGGAACAATTGGCAGCTGTTAATATATAGGGCAACCCTTCTTGAATCACATCCGGTTTATCCAAAAAGAGGGTGTTCGAAAAACGAACGATGTTTTTTTCGTAGCGCAAACGGTTTTCGAGCATTCCTTCATATTTCCTCTGCTGTGTGATATCAACCGCCAATTCAAACCGAACCTCTTTCTGATCGGTCCATTTTATCTTTCGATCCATGATGTGATAGTGTCTGTTCAGACTGGCATTGTAATAGAC
>CAYYNI010000058.1:0-12190 GCA_964472765.1 uncultured Thermotogaceae bacterium
GGGATGTAAATGGCCAGTCCTATATGCCCGATAATGTTCAGACTGCCCAGCAGTCGGCACAAACGATTTTAACGGGCGTTTGTCATAACAAGAGGATTATATTTGGTGATATCTATGATGAAGCCGGTTCCAGAAACTGCTTCCATGTGGATTATCAGGATATTCCGGAACAATATCTGTTGAACATCGCCCGTGATCGAAGAAAAGGTGAAGGGTTAAACAAGGGAAAAAGCCAAAAAGATCATTAACAAAAAAAGTGGAGGGGGATTATGAAAAGAATTGCTTTGTTTATCCTACATGCTTTGATAGTTATTTTTATCTTTACCGGATGTACCCCAAGAGAAAAAATATTACCCAATCAACTGTACGAAACCTTTCAATCGGGGGATTTCACCGCCAATAATTGGGTAAGGGGTGGGGCGAGTCTTCCCATGATGCAAAGCGAAACCGTACAAAAGGGAAGATACGCTGTTGAGTTTCCGGGTGTTGAAACAAATCAAACATCGTTTATGTATATCGATTTAGATATTGAAGAGGACATGGTGATCAGTTTTTACGTTAAAACCCATTTCGTCTCTGGAAATGCAAACTTGAATTTCTGCATAGATGGTCGACTTACTGGATGTTGGTGGGGTCTTAACGATTGGAAACAAGTGATCCGAGAATTACCGGCAGGCAAACATCGTTTAACATGGGAGCTTTCCATGGATAGAGATGCCCAATCGGAAGAGACAAATGCCTGGCTGGACAATATCATGATTTCGGAATTCATTCTCCTTGGGGAGCCGATTGTGTTCAACGATGAAATATTGAAAGCAGATGTTCTGGATTTGATTGGAAAGGGCACAGCCAACAGTGACAGCAGATATTCAGATGAAGAAGTTTATGCCAATGAAGTCAAAGATGCTGAACGGTTTCAAGTTCATCATGATGTAACGGATATTACCGGGTTGGAATATTTCACTGGTCTAAAATATATTGCCGTAACTGCAGCGGATGTGTCGGATATCAGCCCCATGTCAAACCTTCAACATCTTGAAATAGTAATTTTTTACGGGATTCCCATCACGGATATCACTGCGTTGAATGCCAGCGGTCAAAGCGGACGGTTGAAAGCTTTAACTTTGCAAGGGCTTTCTTTAAGCCAAACGGCTCTTGAACCGATTAAGACATGGGCGGGAATCGAAAGGCTTGATTTGGAGGGAATGCCCCTTGTGTCGTTGGATTTTTTACCGTCAGGGAGCAGTCTATGGCAGCTCGTTCTAAATGATACAGATGTGACGGATATCAGCGCTTTATCAAATCAAAGGGGTCTCAAGACACTATTGTTGAATAATAATGAAATCGAAGATCTCAGTCCTTTATCCAATTTAACAAAAATGAAGACATTATCCTTAAGGAATAACCGAATTACCGATCTTACACCTTTGGAAAATCTCTTAAACCTGAGCAGTCTTAGAATTTCCGACAATGAAATAGGGGATCTTGACCCCCTTTCAAACCTGACAAACCTCAGGCTTTTGTTTATGAATAACAATCATATCAACACGCTTGATTCCATTGCGGGGTTTGAACAATTGGAATACCTAGATGCAGACAATACAGGCTTAGAAGATATTACAGCAATTGAGTATATGAAACAGTTAAAACGATTGTCTTTGAATTCAAATGCCATAACCGAAATCATCGCAATCGTTCAAGGGCCAGTAAATACCCTTGAATATCTTTCAATAAAAAATAATTATCTGGATCTTACAGAGGGCTCAGAGGATATGGAAAATATACAGTTGCTCATTGATAGAGAGGTTGAGGTAGATTACAAACCTCAAAGAGAAGGGAATCCAAGTAAGTTTTGAACAACGTCCTTAAGTATAACACTAACACAAACAACAGAGACGGAGGTGTTACAACAACTACCAATCATTTCGCATCTTAAACAGAGGCCAAGTTTTAGATCACGAAAAAAGGCCATCGGTATAAGGTTCTTATAGATGTTTTCGCTGCTTAAGCTTGACTTACTATTCTGCCTATGTCATAATTTTTCATGAGAATAAAAAAAGTGGTTTTCACTTTTCGAAGAAAGAATGATCTAATCAACAAATGAAATGTCTATAGGAGGTGTACGTAATATGAAAAAAATCGCTTTTTCCCCATTTAAAGGAGAAAAAATGTGTTTTATGCATGTGTTAATCAACGCATTAGATTGTCATGAAAAAGGCATGGATGTGAAGATTATTGTAGAAGGCGAAGCCGTAAAACTGATAAAAGTACTAGAAGAAGAACACAATAAGATGTATTTAAAAACCAAGGAACTTGGACTCTTTGATTGCATTTGTAAGGCCTGCTCACATCAAATGGGTGTTCTTGAATATAACGAAAAAACCGGAATACCTCTAAAGGGTAATGCATATGGTCACCCTGCCATGCATGACTATTTAGAAGAGGGTTATGAAATCATCACCTTATAAAAAGGAGTGAAAACGATGGATTCCCCACTCAAAAAAGCGATACTGAATCATCAGCAGGGCAAAGTAAAAAAAATCTCAACGAATTAAAAAATGATAACCGTTTTTCTTTAGGCTCTTTGATTGAAGATTTACTGCCTATCATGCTGATGGAATGCAATTTACGCTATGGTTCTTTTCATTTTGTCAAGATGAGTCTTTTTTTAAGGGAACTATCTCAAAAAAGTTATTTTGGTAGAGAAGCTGAACTGGAGATTGCCAGGGTTGTTCTACTCGGACTCTCAGAAAGGCATTTTATAAGTCTCAAGGCAGACTCAGGCTGCTATAAAGAAAATGAGATCAGTGAGAAAACTTATGAAAAACTGATTGAAGAAATAAACAAGGGAAACAGCCACAACGCCTTTTACTATGCCCTGGGGATTTTTGAAAATGAACCCAATAAGTTGAAAGCATTTCTTATCAACCTGGGAATGGAAAAAATCACTGACAGCCTGGGACACAGTGTCAGTTGTTTCTTTCCGGTCATGCGAGATATAACCAATCATCATAAAGATGTTGCAGCCACTGCGGTTTTAAGTTATATTATGTACCTCTGCCGCTACAGCTATCAGAGTAAATATAATAATCAAAACCGTAAAAAACCCCAGAAGGATGCGTTGGAAACCTTAGGTTTAAAAGCAGCCTCCGGGACTGGAATCGTTAACCTGCACCATCTGATCACCTATTACACTTTTTTCATGCTGGAAGATAGTTCCTTTTACCGAGAAACCCCACCTTACAGCATCTTAGAGGATTTCTTTGGCGATAAAAAAATTGATAATCAGCGGTTAGAACTTGCTGAAGTCATTAAAGAAGCACAGATTGCAGAGGATTATCAGCATTTTAAAGACCATTTTCCACTGGAAAATTTTAAAGAGCATCTGTCCTTCCTCTTTAAAAACCTGGATGAGAATTATAAGGATACCCTCAGCTATCTGTTCAGATTATTTGCCGAATATTATCATCCCGGCTGGAATCCCCATTATTATACCGGTCTTTATTGTGCCCTTGGACTTTATCAATCTGATAAATTGAAAGATAAAAAGGTCAAAAAAATGGCTGTTATTCAGGCAGTAGAATATTTTACTGATAATGTTCTTTAAAAAATTAAAGGAAGTGAAAGCATATCAACACTGAAAAAGTGAAATATTTGTTGCCACAACCGAGTAACCATTACCTCCGTCCCCATGGTTTTTATACGATAGTTTTTAAAGGCTTGACAAAGAAAGCCCAAAAGGAAATTATTGCCCGTGCGGCGATATCTTAATCTGCAAACGCCACCATTAATCCTCTTTAAAGTGGGTGAAACTCTTGGATAAAAAACAATGGAATGAAAAACTGAAGTCCTTAAGGCAACTGCTAAAAAAGGAAAGAACTTATGAAGAGGCAAAAGGACTATTCTTTGAGCTGCATAGTATGGTTCATACATCGTCTGCTTCAGACAGCAAAATAAAGACTTTCGAAGATGAGGTCTGGGAGGATTTGACAGAAAAAGCTGCAAGAACCGGGTTGAATAAAAAGAAACGAACCGTTCTGTACGGTATGTGGCATTCTGCAAGAATAGAGGATATGACGATGAACCTTCTTGTTGCGGAAAAGGAACAGATTATCGATCGTGAAGGGTGGAAGGAAAAATTGAATGCAACAAAATATGACACAGGCAACGCCCTCAATGCCGAACAAATTTTGACATTCAGTAAACAGATCTCAATTGAAAACCTAAAAGGTTACAGAAACGCAGTTGCAAAGGAAACAAGAGCTATTGTCCAGTCACTGGCTTTTGCAGATTCAAAGAAAAAAGTTTCACAGGAGGGGCTGAAAAGAATCCTGGAACTCGGGGGTGTTGTAAGAGATGATAATGCGATCTGGCTGATAGAATTCTGGGGAAAGAAAACAGCAGCCGGTATTATGTTGATGCCCTGCACAAGACACAATCTGGTACATATCAACGAATCTTTGGAAGCAAAGAAAAAAGCCGCGCCCCGTCAATACTCAACTCGACATCATCAACAGTAAATTTGTACTTTCATTCAAACCTGTTTACCCGAATATTAAAAAAACTGCTTGAAAGAGCAAGGTTTTATCGCTCCACTCCTTCTTCTACTTTTCGTATAAGGTAGCCATATCATGTATTCTACGCTTCATTTCTGTGCGGATATGTAGCGGCTCTAAACATTCGCATTTATCACCAAAACTAAAAAGAATATTGTAGTAGAAATCGTTCTCTATAAAAGGAAAACTAACAATGTAATACTCATTGCCGTCAGGCGAAAAGTGTTCATGTGCGCAGAATTCAAGTACCCTATCCATGACAGATTGATGAATGCGAATTTTGATTTTTGTTTGCAGGGTTTCCAAAATATCAGAAAAATCTAATTGGGCTTTTGATAATCTCGTGGCTTAAAAAATGCCTCTTCTATTTGCAGGTTTGATATGCGGGATATTTTGAATAAGCGAAAATCATTTCTTTTAAGACAATATCCTTGCCAATACCAATTACTATTTTTTAACATAAGCTGATGTTGAATTCTGGTCGATTCTTCAAAAAGGGTGCGCAACATGTATTGCTTAAAACGATTAGTTATTCTAAAGGGCTAATTCATACAATGGGCGGGCTTGCAATAGTGCCCGATTGTTTAATTGGAGATATTGTTGTGAGTGAAACGAGCATGTTGCTATTACCGGGGGCAGATACGTGGAACGACAATAAGCATGCCGCTATCATCGAAAAAGCAAGCGAATTCCTCTCTTTAAGCGCTACAGTGGGAGCTATCTGTGGGGCTACCGCTACGCTTGCCAACTTTGGGCTGTTGGATAACAGGCAGCATACCAGTAATGGCCCTGGATTTCTTGAGATGGTTTCTCCTAATTATAAAGGGCAAAGTTTTTATACAAACAAGCCGTCTGTAGCGGATAAAAACCTTATTACTGCAAGTTCCACCGGAGCTTTGTTGTGGACAAAACAAATTATTGAGCATTTAGATGTTTTTCAATCAAACACACTGGAATCTTGGTATGAATATTTTAGTACCGGTGAGCCTGAGCATTTTTTTGCCCTCATGAAAACTTTGCCATCTAGCAATGAAAACTGATCCACTTTTAGTTTACTAACGAGAAAATCATCAAGATGCTTTAAACAACTGGGACTTTTTCCCTCTAATAAACTTCGTGTTTCTAACCGGGATAATACTAACAACCTTTTAGAATCACCAAAAAATGTTCTGATGGAAAACAAGAAACGTTCATTATTTAACGTCTGACTTTTCGATCCTAAACATGAAAGGCTATAAAAAGATATTCTTTTCTATTAACTTTAGAAATAACCCTTTGCACCAATGCTGATAGAGTTCAAAATACCATCAGGAATGTAAAATGGATGTGTTTCTTCATCTGAATATCCCCAGGAGGTATCAAGAATGATATCAAATCCGGCGAATCCTGAATAGGTAAGCCCTGCATTTACCATGACACCAAATTTGTAATCCTCTTCAACCTCAGGAAAGGCGCAAATGACGGCCCCTGTAAAATCATAATCATTCTTGTTGATTCTTAAAAACGTGTTAAAGCCTGGAGAATAAGAGAAATATTCCCCTTCAAGGGAGTTGAACAGTTCAACTCCGAGATTAAATTCATCCTCTTCCAGTCCCAGTCCCGTAATCGCTCCGCTGTATTCGATGCCTGCCAGTCCTTTGAAATACACCAATTTATCAAATACGTCAATAACGGTTGACGATGAATAAAAATCGTTATAGTGAAAAGATAAAATCGTTTCGATATTTTCAGGGATGATGGCGCTTCCCTCAAGATAGAATATCGTTGAATCTACTAAATCACCTTGAAGATCCAATGTAAAGGTGTACCTGGTGGGAATTTCAAATTCCGTTTTTGTTTCATAAATTAGCCCACCAGCTGGAATAAGGGTTCCATTTTCAAGGATTGTCTGTGTCGATACACTTGTATAATCTTGTTTGACCCATGTGGGAACCTGGAAATGAAAATGATCTCTGTATACCGCCACTTTTGTAAGCATATCGAGGAAAATAAAGCCAAATCTCGCACCACAGTTCATATCATAATGATCAAGCGGAAAATCTTTCTTAAACTGATACTGTTCCGACAGAGGAATAAGGGCTGTTGGTGGTCCGTCGATAGCAGATATTGTGTTAACGGCCCATTCAGTCAGGTAACCATTAGATACAAGCGTCTTTCTGTAAGTGTTATAAGTTGGGAAAGACATTTTGGTGAATGGAGAAAAAAAGACTTCCAAGTCAAAATCATCAAAATAGGCTTGAAGCATCAACCCGTCTATGGCTTCCTTAACTGGGTTTGAATTGATTCCCAACATAGAAGAGGAAGTCAGGACATCTGACGGACTGTATAAATTGCCACTCCCTTTTTGAAGCTTAAAGCGACCCATTCTGATAACATAGTCCTCAATGGCGTACTCATAATAGAGTTCATTGACATTGATCAGAAACCGATCAAGTCCGTAAACAAGACTTGTATATGTGGGTAGCATCCCTTCATTAGTTCTTTCACAGGATAATAACGGATTTGAAAAAGCGGCTGAAGCATCCATAGAAATTCCGTGAAAAAAACTGGCTTCTATATCCGAGAAAAAATAACCATAGTCTGTTTGTGCATCAAAAAATAAATCCACTCCGAAATTTTGAAAAACGTTGATCTCTTCTGATTTGCCATTGTATCCAATATTGTATTCAAATTCTCCCCCCCAGGAAAATACCATACAGGACAAAATAGCCAACAGAATGAAAAAGATATTCCTTTTCATTTTATATCCCCCCTAATTATTATTCCCCTTTTTAAATCAATCTCTGCTTGTGATGATAATATCAAGTCTCAACAAAGAAGCGCAAAGAATTCCCGAAAATGTTTCTATGATGACACTTTTATCGATATCTTAAAACCCTACTGGTCATATTTAAGGTACTGAAAAATTTGGTTGTGATGGGGATATCAAATTCAACTTCAACAAGCTTGAGTCTTGTTGAGTGATTCGCTTCAATATCAGTGACTACAAGTTGTCCAAAAACCGTATAGCCGTCAACTTCATCATAATCACTAACTATCATTCTTTTCATCAATTTCTCAGGGGTTTTGAAAAACTCAATTTGCTCCATGTTCAAAGATGCCTTATCAACGGTCATAATCATGTAATCGTATTCCACATCATCGTCATCAATATCGATTTTAATGACATATTGCGTATCAGACTCTTCAAGCATCTGTGCTTCATTTTCCTGTTCAACATCCCCCGAAACCAATGATAATTCCGAGTATTTAAGATCGGTATCAAGGAAGTTATCATTCTTGGAGCTGCCGGTTATCTTCTTGACCTTACGATAACTGGGCATGTATATGTATTGTTCATCCTCTTCCAACGTCATAACTGTTGTCCCGTCAAGGTTTCTTGGTTTAATGATTCTCATCATGGTATAACTGTCGGTATCGTAATTGTCGTCCAAAACAAGAATATAAACTTCCATTTCTTTGGTGTTCTCAACCTTACCGTCAGAATCGATCAGTTCCATTTCATAAACCTGCTTGGCACTATCATATCCTTGGTTTTTCTCTTCCATTTCGTCCAAAACCTCTTGAGCAGTCTTTGAAAAACCCGTGAAAAACACCAATAACCCGATAACTATAAATAACACCATTTTTTTCATGTTGCGCCTCCTTATCATTTAAGAAATTTTTTCTTTGGGATCATCATCAACAGAATTGGGAGTAGTGTAAAGAGCAAAATGGCAGCCGTAAATACATTAAATGATGCAATAATACCAAATTGAGACATGACGGATGCTCTGGAAAAGGACAATGGGAAAAAGCCCAAGAAAGTCGTTAATGCCCCTGAAAAAATCCCTCTTCCTGTTGTAGATGAAGTCCGTAAAATAGCAGTTTTTTTATCATCAAACTTTTTCAGTTCAATCTTAAACCGACTGAGATAATGAATGGCATAATCGATGCCCAATCCCATCATGAGTGCGGCAATCGTTGCCGTAGCCGCATTCAAGCTGAACCCCAAACCTGAAATAAAGCCAAAATTGAAAAGCAGTGTCAAAACTAATGGAATCATTGAAATAATGCCCACCAGGAACGATTTCATCTGAATCACAAATAGGATCAGAATGACGACAATGGCAATCATCAGGGAAGTAACCTGACTTTCGGTGATTTTTCTCTGTATGCCACTGGTGATAAAATCAGATCCCGTTAGATTAACGGTGATGTGTTTATCGGCCATTTCTGAAGCAACGGCAACGGGGACTTCTTCATCCTGGATGTAATTGGACAATTCACGTGCCATATTCTCCTGTAAGTCAGGATAAAACTGCTTAATGATTGCATAAGCCATGTCCGATCTCAAAGTGGTTTCTTCCTGATAGAGAAATTCTTCGTACAAACCCTCTTCATCATTTTGAATAATCGTTCTGAAAGCTTCCATATCCACAGGCGTCATATAATAATATTCAAGAAAATGATTGAAACGATTGAGTAAATCCTCTTGAGAAAGAGAATCAAACAAAACTTTCGAGGGTTTATTTTTAAGTTCGACAAATGCCTGGAATAGTTCCGGGTTCAATTGTTCTCCCCTTGCAATTAAAAATTGTTCAAGTTGCACTTGCCAGGCAGTTTTTATTTCCGGATCCTCAAGATTCATTGACGCAATGGTGTAATCGGTAATAATATGATTGCCGATAAAATCAATGATTGGTCTTACAATATCAATTATCTTCTCATCAACCGTTCCGAAATTCCCAGTTAGAATTGCTCTAGCCTCGTTCTTTTTCATTGAGGTGATTTGTTTTACCGTATCCCCGTCTTCTATGAGAAAAAAAAGCTGTTCCATCGTTGAATTTGAGCCGGGAATATAAGGGTCTCCCGAAAAAGCGCCCGATATATCGGCCACTGTGTCAGATAGACTTCTGGAAGATGACACAAAGGGCATTCTTTCAGAGTACTTCTGTATATCTCGCATGGCACGATTGAAATAAAAATCGCGGTAAATGTTATCATCACCACTGCCTTGCATATAAACGGATATTTGACCTTGTCCCCCGAAATTTTCTTCCAGATAATTTCCCCCAACAACCGACACATTATCCTCGCCAAGGAAATCTGCCATATCGGCCTTTACCGAGAGGTTTGGGATTTGAATGGCCATAAAGATTGCAAGAACGGCAATAACAATAATGGTAATTCTCCTGTGTTTGAGGACATATTCAGTCAGTTTTTTTAAAAAAGGCATCTCCCCATGCTCATTCAGTACAGACCTGGCTTGTGGTTTAAATAGAAGAAAAAGAGCAGGAACCAACACGATCGAAGTCAGAAGAATAAAACCTATTTCAATGGATCCATATATTCCCAATTGGCTAATGGGCAGGATACTTGCCGTCAACAGAGAAAGCAGACCTGCAGCCGTTGTCATACAGGCTAAGACCATTGGTTTTCCAACATCTTTATAAGCAATTTTAACCGACTCATTGGCAGATTTTCCCAAATGGCGTTCTTCATAATATTTGGAAGTATAATGGATGGCATTATCAACACCAATCCCAATCATAATAATCGGGATGAGGAGCAGCACACTGGATAAAGTCGTTCCCATTACCAACATCAGTCCAACCGTCCAAATATCTGCTATGATAACTACAAGCAGTGGGATAAAAAGTCCCGTTTTTGTTCTGAACATGAACAGTAAAACCATGACGATCAATCCCAGAGCAACCGGTATAAGAATCAACGTATCCTGTCCGGAAAGTTTTCCTAATTCATAACTTTGTGCCGGATTTCCCGTTAAGTAATACGTCCTGCCGGTGCTGTCCAAGTATTCGTATATTCCGGCCATCGCCTGATTAACATTGGCTTTTTCGCTGCTGTATAAATTGAGAATAAAAAGAATGGAGGTGTTGTCTTCTGAACAAAAATTATCCTTCAACGTTTCATCGTTGTCGATTACCGCCTTGATCTTTTCCGGATCTTCTTTTTCAAGGTCATAACTGGTTTCAAGACTTCCAACCAATATTTCTTCTTCCGTTGATTCAAAACTCATGGAATTGGTCAGTGAATTAACGCTTCTAACACCGTAAAGATTTGACAATTCCTCAGTCATTTGCGCAATTTGATGTGTTTCTTTCCAGTATTCTGGCCATATAATCGCTACGGGTAATATATTATTCAGTTCAAATGTTTCACTCGCCTTGTTAAATAACGCAACATTCTCATCACCTTCGCTGATGTAACGAGTAATATCCTCGTCAATGGTTATATCGCTAAAAAATGTTGTGAACCATATGGTAACTGCTACAAAAATCAAAACAATAACAATAAGATAACCTTTTTTCATTCTTTCCCCCATTTATGCCGGATCGCATTAAAATTCAATTTAGATTCTATGTAATTTGCAAGCTCTTTCGGTGAATCTGAAAAGCCCGTTTCAATCCAGTAATAAACCATGCTCATGATACCGCCTAACAAAATTAACTTTTCCCGGTATCGCATGTCTTCCGATATGTCTTTCACCGGAATTATTTCTTCCAACAGATCGGACGTAAGCGTATAATACAATCGGATAAGAGTTGTTTCTCCACGTGCATTCAAAAACAATTCAACAATTTGCATTTCTTTTTCTATCCATTGGAAAAAACAACAAAGAAAAGAGTTAAGGGACAAATTTTTGTTTAGAATATTTTCTGTGGCAAATTTTTTAAACATATCCGATATGATATCTTTATAAACCTCTTCAACACTTTTGTAATGGCGGTAAAAAGTCTGGCGTGAATAGCCCGTTACCTCGTGAATGTCCATAACGGTAATCATATCTATTTTTTTCGTTTCAAATAATGTCAATAAGGCTTCTTTAATTTTCTTACATGTTTTGCTTGCTGTTTTATTCTTTTTTTTCTTGACCATGAACTCTCCTCGTTTGAAAAACTGTTACAGGTGTAACATTAACATAAAATGTTACACCTGTCAAGCTTTTTGGGTTTTTGTTTTTTCCGTTTTTATGGAAGAAAAAAAGAGTTTCTTTACTTCAAGGTTTATTTAAGCTTCAAATAATATATTTAAACAGTATAAGGAAAGGTGGTGAGAAAATGACAATACAGGGAACAGGGATGAATACAATATGGCAAATGTATCAGAACGCATCTCGCAACACAGTTAGTGAACAGGATACATCAACAGAAGAGCAAGAAAAACAGGAAGCAAGACAACAATTAGCCGTTGAAGGGATGAACAAACCTGACAGAAAAGGTGCTCCAAGAGTGCAGGCTGGACCTCCACCTGAAATGCCTATTGATACAAATCAAGATGGTATGTGGAGCGAAGAGGAAATCAATGAATTGATTGAAACTGAAGATCTTGATGTGAGCGCGAGTGAAATTATCAGTCATTATGATACTGATGGGGATTCCTTGATTAACAGTGAAGAGAGGGAAACAATGAGGGCAGATAATGCGTTTAACCTTCCGAAACCGCGTCCTGGAGGTCCGGGAGGAGGTATGCCGTCTGTTTCAGCAACCGATACTGAGGAAGAGGAAGAAGAGGAGGCGGTTGAAGAGATAACAAATACATTTATCAAAATGGTTGAACAAGCTTATCTTAACAATTCCAGGGATTATATCACTACAGGGAATCCACGGGGTCAGTCCCCATGGTTACAC
>CAYYNI010000059.1:0-12109 GCA_964472765.1 uncultured Thermotogaceae bacterium
TGATTAAATATGTTATGCCTAAGAAATTAATCATAGAGGAAGAAAGAGAAGAAGGAGACTACCTGTATGGAAGGTTTTCTTTATCTCCTTTAGAAAAGGGATTCTCAACGACCATTGGGAATTCTTTGAGAAGAGTTCTATTGTCTTCCATCATGTCTTTGGCAATAACCAGAATAAAAATTCCAGATAAATTCCATGAATATGACACAATAGAAGGTGTCAAAGAGGATATACTTGAAATCATCATGAATGTCAAACAGATTCAGCTTCGAAAAGAGATCAAATTGGATGAAATGGTCGAGTTGAAAATTAACAAAACGGGTCCTGGAATAGTGACTGCGGCTGATATAAAATGTCCTGCCGGTATCATTGTAACCAATCCGGATCATAAAATTGCAACCTTAAATGAAGACGCTGACTTTGAGATGTTTATGTATGCTGAAATGGGAAAAGGCTATGTACCTATTGCAGAGTTTGAAGAAATAGACGATATTCAGATGATTCCTATTGATGGGATATTCAGTCCTGTTATGCGTGTGAATTTTAGGGATGAAGATGTTCGAGTGGGTAAAAAGACAGACTATGATAAACTAATATTAGAGATATGGACAAAGAAAAATATCACACCACGAGAAGCATTACGCGCTTCCTCTAATATATTGATCGGTCATTTTGAGAAAGTTCAAGAGAATCTTCCGGAATTGACTACGGTGGATATGATTTTTGAGAGCCCTGAAAAGCCTGAGAAAATAGATTATGATGATGATGATTTATTAATCAACGATTCAGAATTGGCAGACAGCGATAATTACATTGAGCCGGAAGAAGAAAATGAACCAATGGATGAAGTGGAAGTAACTGAAGTAGAGGCTGAGGATGAAGAAGAGGATGTTCAATCCGGAGATGAGGACATTTCTGCTTTACCGATTGAACGGTTAGAGCTTTCTGTGAGATCGTTGAATTGTTTAAAACGTGATAAGGTTAATACCATTGGTGATCTTCTCAATAGACCCATACAGGAACTTTTGAAAATTAGAAATTTTGGTAGAAAATCTTTGACAGAAGTCAATGAAAAACTTAGGGAAAAATTCGACATATCTTTAGATATTTAGAATACTCCAATATTACTGCTCAAGGGTATTAATTGCCCGAACAAGAAGGAGGAGGCAAAATGAAACACAGGAATAAGCTTAAAAAATTATCAAGGCCCAGTGATCATAGAAAGGCTTTAATTAAAAACATGATGAGATCTTTATTTGAGCATGGCAGTATTGTTACGACTCTACCGAAGGCAAAAGCAGTAAAACCCTTTGTTGAAAAGGTCATAACAAAAGGTAAGAGCGGATCAGTTCATTCAAGAAGATATATTTATTCGTATTTAGGTGACAGAAAACTGACCAACAAAGTAGTAGATGAGATTTCCAAGAAATTTCAAAGCCGACCAGGCGGTTATACGAGAATATTGAAGATGGGTCAAAGAAGGGGAGATGCTAGTGAAATTGCCCTCCTTCAGATATTAGACGAATAGTTTTTTAGCAAGATGAAGGACGGTCTTAATGACCGTCCTTTTTCATAGGTGTTGATATGTTCATAAAGAAAAGATTGACCTTATTTTCCGTCTTCATTTTTTTAATATTTCTTTCACTAACTATAATGGGTTATTTCAATTTAGAAAGCGCTGTGATTAATTCTAGATACACGCGCTTGCCACATTTGCAAATCAATTGGATTCTTCTGGCTGTTTTTGCATTATATTTTACAGTATATATGATGCAAAACATAGATGTCGAAAGATTGATGTTACCAGGCTATATTGTTTTTTTTGTTTTGCTTTTGCTTTTATTATTGATCGGAGAAAAATGGGGTGGTTCAAAAAGATGGTTTTCAACTCCTTTTGGCGGATTGCAACCTTCTGAGTTTGTTAAACCCTATTCAATACTCTTATTCTCTTACATATACTCCAATGCATCGGATTCTTCCAAAATGTCGTGGGTTAATGCCTTATTGATAATGCCGCTAGTTGGTTTAATCGTATTAGAGCCAGATTTTGGGACCGGTATGGTCTTTGTATTTTCTTTCTTAATTTATTATCTAATGGCTGAAAAAAGTAAAAAGAGACTATTTTTGTCTATTATCTTCTTAATCATTGTTGTTGTGTTCATTTATTTATTTGGATTGAAACCATATCAAAAAGAACGAATTACTGCTTTTTTAGACCCATCAAAAAATCCCGATACATATTATCATACACAACAGTCCATTACGATGGTAGCTTCCGGAGGATTATTAGGTAAAGGATACCAAAGGGGATTGGGAAATCTTTATGGTTATATACCTGCTGATCATACCGATTTTGTGCTCGCTGTTTTTGCTGAAGAAGAAGGGTTTGTTGGAATGATAATCTTTTACATCCTTTGGTTTATATTGTTTCTAATGATCCTTATGTTAATACGCATCAGAAAAGGACTAAAGAAATGGATTTCAATCGGTGTGTTTTCGATATTCTTTATTCAGTTTACTGTTAATGTTGGAATGGTTATTGGTCTTTTACCAGTTACCGGATTGCCATTGCCTTATTTTACATATGGCGGAAGTTCAACTTTGTCAAATGCCATCATCACTGGTTTATTAATATTCTCATCATTGAAGGATGAGAGTCAAACGGAGGTGTTATTACGTTGAAGAGCCTTCCAGATTGTAAAACAGAAGAAAAAGTACTCAATTTGTTATCATTTGCCAGTCGAATGGGAAAATTGATATATGGGAAAGAGAAATTAGAAAGGTATTTATTTTCAAAAGGTGATAAGTTGTTGTTCATGGCCTCAGATTCTTCCTTAAATACTCAAAAATTCTGGATTAACAAGTGTGAACCAAACGATATTGACCTTTTGATGCTTAAATGTCATTCAAAATCATCTCTTGCAAAAAGATTAGGCAAAAATGAATTAAGTGTAGTCAGCACATCCAATCAAGACATCATCAATGGTATCAAAAAAATTATGAGGGAAGATTAGTGTTTGGCTATATTCGACCGGTAAAAAATGAATTTGACAATTACCTTTTTAAAGCACAGTATTGCTGCCTTTGTAAAGCGCTTGGACGACAATATGGCTTTTCTTCGAGGATGTTTTTATCATTTGATATCACTTTCTTCGCTCTATTGTTGCACGCCTTAGGTAAAAATGAATTTATTTATCGTTATGAACCTTGTATCATGCATCCTGTAGAAAAAAGACGAGTTAAGACACCCAATCAAATTGATTTTCTGTCCGCAGATATTTCGGTGTTTTTAGCAAAGAAAAAAATAGAAGATAATATCAAGGATGAAAAGAATTTAAAGCGTCTTTTTTATCAGTCGCTTTGTTATGTTCCTTTCAACTGGAATCGTAAGAAACTGAATGACTATAACATTTTAAACAAGTTATTTGATGATTTTGACACACAAGAAATGTTAAAAAAAATGAACTCGGATGAATTATCAAATGAATTTGGAAAAATTCTTGAACAAGTCATTCTGTACGCCTCGAAACGAACAAATACATTAATACCTAATCAGACCATCCATTTTGCGTTTTTGATAGGTAAACTCATCTATTTGCTGGATGCTTTTGAAGATCTTGAACAGGACCTTAAAAGTTGGAAGTATAACCCTCTTATCTTTGAAAATAAAGATATTATACTTTCTTATCCAAAAAAGGTTGAAGCCGCTTTATGTATTCGAAAAGAAGAAAAGTGGCGTCTCTATCTTTTACTTGATCATATTCAATATTCTTTTTCTTTTCTGAGAGAATTTCTTGGTATCTATCTGAAAGAAATTGATGGTATAATAACGAAGTCGTTGCCTGCAATGATTGACAGAGTGATCAAAGATGAAACTAATCAAATAGAAAAAGGTGATTTACATGAATCAAGATCCTTATAAGGTGTTAAATATAAAACCCAACGCCACAAAAAAAGAGATAAAAGACGCTTATAACAAATTAGTCAAGCAATATCATCCTGATTATTATAAAGAAAAACATATGAAAGAACTGGCCGAGCAAAAGATGAAAGAAATAAATGAAGCTTACGATTATGTTGTTAATAACGGAAAAACAAAACAATACAATTATGAATCAGAGTACACCCAATCAAATTCAAATTCTCAAAATCAATCCTCCGGATACGATTATCGTTATATTCGGAATTTGATTCAATCCGGTCGTTTCAATGAGGCCCGGGATATTCTGAGCGAAATAAAGGTGAGAGATGCACAGTGGTTCTATTTAATGGGTGTTGTAGAGATTTCCATGGGGAATTATAATCAAGGCAGGGTTTACTTTGAAAAGGCAATAAGATTGGATCCAAGCAATCAAGAATATCAAGCGGCTTATAGACAAACGGTAAATGGCTATTTTTTCTCCAGAAGAGCAGGGCATGCCAGAACAGATACTGATACATGTTGTCAGGTATGTGCAACCTTATGGTGTTTGGATTGTTGTTGTGAATGTTCCGGCGGAGACTTTATAACCTGTTGCTAAAATTCAAGTAAATGAAAGGGGAGTAAAATATGGATATGTCCTTGGAAGAGATTATGACTATTCTCATTTCAAGAATTGAGGGGTTAAACGCATCGGTCGAAGACCTTCGATTTAGAATGAATATTATTGGTTCTGCTTTAGCGGATAGTGAAGCGATCAACAAAGAGACTGTAAGAGTTGCTGTCAGGAAGCAATTGAACATTATGAAATATTTAGGTTCTGCAGAAAATGTCGACTACAATACCGTTGAAGGATTAACTGAAAGTATTATGAATTGGTTTAACGCAGATATGTCGGCTATTAAAGCCGAATATGAGGCATATGAAAAGTTGATGGAAGAGACTCAGGAAAAAATGAAAAAGGAAACGCAGAGAATTGAAATAGCCGGCGCAGGCTCTTTAGGAGATTTGAAAGGAAAGAACATTATACATTAGGTGGTTTTTTTGGGAGAACCTTTAGATGTTGAGATAAACCGAATCGGTAAAAAATTTGGTAAGATACAAGCTCTAAAAAATGTTTCCTTTAGCTTTAACAAAGGAGAAATATTTGGATTATTAGGCCCTAATGGTGCTGGTAAAACCACTTTAGTCAGGATCATGACAACAATATTGGAGCCTGATGAGGGATCCATTACTTTATTCGGAAAAAACATTCATAAGAGAAGAAAAGGGATTCGTCAGATCATCGGTTATGTACCCGCATCGATCATTTTATACCCGCATTTAAGCGCACATGAGAATTTGATCCATTCTGCAAGTTTATATGGCATAGGAAAACGCAAAGCTCATGAAGCTATTGAGTATCTTTTAACCAAATTTGATTTGTGGGATTGGCGAAATGAAAAGATCAGAAATTTTTCATCTGGAATGGCGCAAAAAATTAATATCTGCAGGGGGATTTTGCATGAGCCTCAGTTACTGATTCTTGACGAACCGACGAATGGATTGGATCCTAAATCTCGTCAGGTGGTCAGAGATTTTATTTTGGAAATTAACTCCACAGGCACAACCGTCTTGCTGACTACTCATGTCATGTGGTCTGTAGAAGAGATTTGTAAAAGAGTAGCCATTATTGATAAGGGAAATTTAATAGCCATTGATGATATTTCAAACCTAAAATCTTCTGAAATGCGTAAAAAAGATAGTATCAAAGTAACTGTCTCAGGTTTTGTTGAAAATCAAAAAAAATTTGAGAAACTCATGATCACTAATTGGATTTTGGATGTCAAACACGAAGATCAAAAGAATTACGTCTTTACTATCAATGGAAGTGGAAAAGTGAAAGAATTACAACAATTACTTTTGGAAACCTTTTCAACGATAGAAAACATCAAAATCAACGAACCAACTTTGGAAGATGTGTTTATTTCCTTGACTAAAAGGATTAACTAAACTGGAGGTGTAACATGAAAAGAGTTATTTTATGTTTTTTAGTACTATTAGCACTTGTAACGGTTCAATTTGCGGATGTAGCGGATTATATTCCCTCCGATTCAGTATTTGTTTTTACATCCGTAAATAACCCAGAAAATTATGCCAAATTGAAGGAACAAACGGTTTTTGGTCTGCTGCTTAGAGATATGGGTTTGGAGGGGATGCTATCCCAGCAAGTTGAGAGTATGAAATATGCTGATCCGGAGTTTAAATCAGAAAATGTATGGGCTCTTTTAAAAGGAGATATTGGATTGTTTGTGGCAGGAGAGATCAATTACGATGCACTGGCGCAAATGGATGAGATGTCTGATCCCGAAGCCATGATGTATATGGATCCTATGATGGCACTGGGTCCTGTTATGGAGTCGATAGAAGATCTTAATATTGCTTTGATTTTACAACCTACCGCAAGTCCAAAAGAGGTATTGGGAACATTGGGTAAACTTCTTCAAATGGAACTGCAGTTTGGTGCCAATGGACCGGTTGTTATCGCTGAAGATAACGGACATTTATTAGTTGCTATGGATCAAGAATCAATGGATATGGCTTTAAATGCAAAAAATCGTAGCATCAAATCAAATGTAGTTTTTTCCGAGCTTTATCAAGATGATAACTGGATGGTCTTTTATAATGGTAAAATGGATACTCAAAAAATGATGGAAGCCATGCAAAAAAGTTCCGGAATGGATTTTGACTTTGACTTAAGCGAAAAAGTTGAAATGGAATACGGATGGACAAAAGGCTATATCAACAATGGGTTGGTTTTAGAATCATTTAATCAGTATAATTATAAAGATCCTGATTTTAAAACAATGGCTATTAACGCCGGAAATACCCAATCTGCTTTGATTGAAAAAATGAACGTTCCTGGTTTTGTCAGAGGAGTTTTGGCTTTAAGAAATATAGACCAAATTTGGACGATCATGGATCCACTCATGAGGAATCTTTTAACACAAGCCATGGAAATGAGTGGCGAAGAAATGCCGCCAGAAGCCATGGATATGATTTTAAATCTCATGGAAAGCTGGACAGGCGAAATGAGATTAAGCTTGGATGTCAGCATGACAGACAGCGGAGAGATGGCCATAGATATGTATGCAGACCTTGGAACCAGTGAAATGGCTTATATTGAACAAATGATAGTTTCTTCAGGTGAAACGCTTAGCACTTCAAACGGTATGAAATATTTAAAATTATCAGGTGAAATGGAAGAAGAAGGCGAAGAAGAGGCAGATCCTTATATGGAAGAGTACGGAACAGGAGAATTCGATCCGTACTTGATATTGGATCAAAACAAATTGGTCATCTCAACTATTAAACCTGAAAACTTACATGACAGATTGTCCGAAACAATGCCCATTACTTCAAATAGTCAATTTGTCAGCATGAGCAATGAGTATCAAACCGTTGATTATTATTATGGATTAATGTTTGTTGATATCAGTGATATATTGACAAGTTTGCTAGGAATGCCTTATCCTTCAGCGTTGTATGCGGAGGTTGGCGTTAATAACGACGGAGATTCACAATCGGTATTTGTCATTAAGTAAGGTTAAACAATGTTTTCAGCTATTTTCTGGTTACTGGCGCTTTGCTTATCTGTTGCTTTACTGTTTGAGAAAAACCTGAAAACATCCGTTTTGTATTTTGGTTTATTTGGTACTATCACATCCGGAGCTTATCTTTTTATGGGAGCTCCGGATGTTTCTTTTGCTTCTTTGGCTTTGGGAGCAGGTTTTACCACCTTTGTCTTTCTTATTGCCATCAGAAAAACCGGAACCGTTAGAGTTAAATACATCATTACCCCATACATGGTTTTTAAGAATCAGGAAGGTAATCTGACAGGTTTTGAATATGAACTGTTAAAAACCTTTTTGTTGGATCAAAATCTCGAAGCAGAATATGCCCCATATACTTTTGATAAGATCGACAGAAAAGAAACCGATATTCTTATTGGCGGGATTTATGATATCGATAAAATGAATATTGACGAAAAAAAATGGATAAAAGTGGAAGTTTTAAGCACAAAGATTTTTAAAGATGATTCTTCGGAAGAAATCGATCTTGTGAGAATGAAAAAAGAAATATTGAAAGAGGGAAAGCCTTCAGATTCATTTCAATACTTTAAAGAGTCTCAGTACCTTTTTTATATAGAACATCATAGACCTGAATTGGCTGATGATCTTAGACAATTCATCAAAGAATTGAAAAATTCAGGAGAGTTTGAAGAGATGGTGAGGCGATATATCGGATGAAATTTCTTCCTGTATTGGTTTTTTTATTGTTGGTTTTGTTTGGCCTAGTTGTTTTTTTTAACATTGTTCAAAATCAGTTCGAGAATCATCAGAATCCTTATTTTGAAAATTCTTTACAAAAGAACACCTCTTTAAATATTACCAGTGCAATTTATCTTGATTACAGGTTTTATGATTCAATATTTGAAGTCATCGTGTTTTTTGTTGCTGCTTTTGGTGTCAATATGGTTTTGGAAAAACTTCCGGTGAGCTACCAAAATGAATCTATCCATAAAATATTCATTCATTTGGAAGAAGTTGATTTAAGAATGGAGACATCCGGATCGTTCATTTTTTTGCTTTCTTTTATTTTTTCAATATATATCGTTTTTACTGGACATATCGGTCCTGGAGGAGGATTTGTCGGAGGAGTTGTGGCCGGGACAGGCTTATTGGTATTGAGTGGATCAAAAGACTTAAAACAAATAGAAGATAATCTGAATCGTTTAAAGATACATACAATTGAAAAATTCATCATGTTGTTTCTTCCCATTTCGGGGATAATCGGTCTGATATTTTCGGATGCAGGTTTTTCTAACTTCTTTCCGCAAATTGCTGAAGGATCTTTTTTTTCTGGCGGTAACGCCATTCTATTGAATTTTTTGATTGGATTTAAGGTTTTTTCAGGAACTTGGACTATTTTATACCATTTTGTAAGGCATCGAGGCGTCATTTAATGAAAACGTTACCACTTTTGATATGTCTTCTTCTTTTTGTTCAATATGTATCTGCCTATCAATTGTTGGAATTTCACAACATTCTTCAACCACAAATAGATGAATCCGTCATCTTGGGAAACTTTGAAATCAATATATATGACAATCGATTTTCGATAAAGGAATGGTGGGAAAACCAACCTTTGGTCACTTTCTCTTACGAAGGCGAAGAGATTTTTAAGGATGAAATTGAAAAGGTTTTGCAGAATCTGGGTTTTGTAATTGGAGAAGGGAATTCTTTGAAGGTGAAAACAGAGAAGATACAGGATCGTTTTCTCTATTTGGAATCTACATACGAATCAAAAACTCTTAGTAATACCAACTCTCTATTTATTATCACTAAAGAGTTGAGTAAACAATTGAACGATTTTTTTCAGAGTATCTATGGACAACACGTGTCAAATCTTCCCAAATTAATACTCATTCGTACACATCAAGGGTTTCAAGTAAATGGAGATATTCTTTATAGGGGTCCAAAATACTCAGTTATTAAAACATTCGATCAAGAATTGACTATATCGACGGAAAATGATCAAATAAATATAAATTTACCCTTTTCACCAGTTATGTATTTGGATTTGACACAAACCCAATTCCGACTGACACTGGAAAGTGAAATGGAACAAACAGTTAAAATTGATGGAATAGCGTACAGAGCACCCATTCAGTTATTTCTTGACGAGGGGGTTCATGAGTTGCAATATTCAAATCGCTCTCAATATTTATACCTTACTAAAGACACTCAGTTAAGGCTTGATGCTGTTAAAGAAGCAACGTTGCAGATACTTGTAAATGTAACTGCCAGTATAAGTTTAAAAAAAGATGGGAAAAAGGTTTTTTCTGTTGAATCTAATAATCATACTTTTACCATCCCGCCAGGTGAATATCTAATCGTTGTAGAAAAAACAGGCTATTCCAATTATGAAGAAGTCTTTAGCCTTTTATCCTCGCAAAAAATTGTGAGTGAGATCGATTTAAAGCCCATCCCTGGTACAATCATTTATCGCTTGAATTTATCTGAGGAATTTACCGAATTGTTTTTTAAAGAAAACAAAATCGTCTTAGCACTGCCTGAACATTCAGTACTTGTCGATGTCAAAAAGGATGAACTATTGGCCATTCCATCAGAGGTCTTATGGTTTGACGGAGAACTGATAGTCACCGGTCAGCAGATCATGAATAGTGAACTTCAGACCTTGTATTCAACAGATGATCTCATTATCGATGTCATAAAAACATCAAATGCCCTATGGCTTTTTACAGCTACCAAAAAGATTATTTCTGTCGATTTAACCAAATGGTCACCTCAATGGACAAGATTAGTTAATTATATTCCTGTGAAGACAATTACTTTGGGATCAAAAGTTTGCCTTTTAGATCCCTTTTCCAGGGTTATTTTAATCGACACAGAATTGGGTTACCGGGACTTTTTTGATTATAGAATACCTGGGGTTAAGGATATTCAGTTTATTGAAGATACTAGCGAAAAAATAAGCGTATATCTTGAAGGTTATGAAGGTGTTATAGATTATTACTATAAAAGAAAGGCAATGGATTTTCGAAGAGGGTTTACTCCTAACAAAATGACTGAATACAAGCAAATTGGAAATCAGTTTTATCAAAACAATCAACCCCTAATATCCATAAAGGGGTCATTGATCAAAGTGTTGAAAGAGCAGAATTACCTGGCAATTCTAACCGAACAAGAATTGATAGTTTGCGCCTCATATTGATGAATTAAGCATTTACAGCCATATTTATTGCTTGTGAAGTTGAAAACTGTTTCTTAAGCCTTTCAAACTGCTCTGTCGTTCTTTTGTTCTCTTTTTTTAAAAGCTCACCTACCTTGTTGATCGAATAATTGACAGAAGAATGGGTTTTTCCGAACCAATTTGCTACACTGGTAACTGGTTCTTTCATAGTGTTTACTGCAAGATACATGGCCAACATTCGAATCTCACTTACTGGTTTTTTTCTGGTTGGTGAAATCAGTTCGTTTTGTGTAATATCAAAGATCTTTTCTATAGACTGGAAAAGATGTTCTTTTGGAGATAGTGTTTTCTGGTCTGTTTGAGTAGATGGTATGATTTCGTTTAGAATAAGCTTGATAGTTAACAGATCGACGGGCTTTCCTTGTAATCTGTTAGCCATGATGATTTTGATGAGAAAACCGATTATTTCTCGAATATTGTTGGACGAATTCTCTGATAAATATTCTATAGCATCTTCAGGTATTGTAATGTTTTCAGCATCCAAGAAATTTTCGATGATCCTTTTTCTTGTACTGACATCCGGAGCAAGCATTTCTATTACAAGGCCCATTTGAAACCTTGAGATCAGCCGTTGGTGAAAGGTGCCAAGATCCTTAGGGCTTCTGTCACCGCAAAAAGCGATTTGTTTTCCGGAATCATAAAGAGAATTAAAAGTGTGAAACAGTTCATTTTGAATACCATTTTTTCCTATAAGGAATTGAATGTCGTCAATAAGCAACACATCAATGTTTTGTCTGAAACGTTCTCTAAATTTTTCTGTTGTGTTTGTTTTAATACAGTAGATAAGTTGATTCATAAATTCTTCGGATGTTATGTACAATACTCTTAAATGAGGTTGCTGTTGCATAATTTCATGTGCAACAGCTTGTAATAGATGCGTTTTTCCCAATCCTACTTCTCCATGGATAAACATTGGGTTAAACCTGCCTGGATTACGTGACACTTCTATAGCGGAATTATAAGCAAAAAGATTCCCTCCACCGGGAATGAAACGTTGAAAAGTATAATTTTTGTTCAAAATTGATAAAGCCACAGGTTTTCTTTGTATTAATGGTTTATTGTTGCTTTTTGCTGTCACAGATTCTGAACAACTTTGATTGGTTTCGAGAGAAGAAAAATCTAGTCGATAGGTGTAATCTTTTCCGAAAAATTCACGAACGGCATGATCGATTGTTTTTCCATATTTATTTTTTAGTCGTTCTTTAAGAAAGAGATTTTCCACAGCAAAAGTTATCAGATGCTCATCATCTTTAATATCTGAAATATTTAATGAACCGAACCACATATCCCAATGATTTGGATGAATGCTCTTTTGCAAAAAACGGAAGAACTCTTTCTCCTTGTTAGTAACATTCGATTTTATATGTACCACCC